>DASQSR010000367.1:0-7686 GCA_035642295.1 Allostellaceae bacterium
GGAAGAGCTCTATCGCGCCGTGCTCGAAGGCGTCTACGCCGACATCCGCAGCCAGGAGCGCGCGCTGTCGCTGGGCGACCTGCCGCCGGTCGAGGCGATGGAAAAGCTCATCGGCTTCTCCTTCGACTATCTCGCCGGCCATCCCGAGTTCATCGCCCTGCTCAACGACGCCAACGGCCTGGGGGGCCGGCACGTCGCGGCCTCGCGCCGCCTCCCTGAGCTGCACTCGCCATTGATCGCGCTGATCCGCCGCACCCTGCGCCATGGCGCCGAGCAGGGTGCCTTCCGCCGCGGCGTCGATCCGCTGCAGCTCTATATCTCGATCGCCGGCCTGGCTTATTTCTACTTCTCCAATAACCGGACGCTGTCGGCGATCTTCGGCCGCGACCTCGGCAGCCGGCGCGCCATCGCCGCGCGCCGCCGCCACGTCGTCGATTTCGTCATGGCCGCGCTTCGTCCCGCTTCCGCCCGCGACGGCGGCGCGCTCGATGGCTGAGGCGCAAGGCAGCACGGCGCCCGGCGCGCCCGGCACCGTGCCGGAGCGGAGGGCCGCCGCCTGGCGCCGCTACGGCGTCATCATCGCCGTCCATGCGGCGCTCATCCTCGTCTGGCAGCTCGCGGTCGACTTCTTCGGCATCCGCGCCTTCATCCTCCCCTCGCCGCTCGCCATGCTGCGCACCCTGGCGGTCCCCAACTACGCCTGGGCGAACAACACGCTGGTGACGGCGATCGAGATTTTCGGCGGCTTCGCGCTCGCCGTGGTGCTCGGCGTCGCGCTCGCCCTGCTCTTCTCGTGGTCGCGGCTGCTGACGCTGCTGGTCTTCCCGCTGTTCGTCACGCTCAACATGATTCCCAAGGTGGCGCTCGGCCCGCTCGTCATCGTCTGGCTCAGCTATGGCATCGGCTCCAACATCCTCATCACCTTCAGCCTCTGCCTCTTCCCGATCCTGCTCACCATGGCGCGCGGGCTCAGCGAGATCGAGCCGGACCTGCTCGACCTCGTGCGCGCGCTCAAGGGATCGCGCTGGCAGATCTTCGTCAAGATCCAGCTCCCCGGCGCGCTGCCCTACCTCTTCTCGGGAATGAAGGTGGCGGCGATCCTGGCGGTGGCGGGCGCGGTGGTGGGCGAGTTCATCGCCTCCGACCGCGGCCTCGGCTATCTCATGATCCAGGTACAGAGCGCGCTCGACACCGCGGCCATGTTCATGGCGGTGATCCTCCTTACTGGGCTCGGCATCGCGCTCTATCTGGTGGCGCTGCTGCTGGAGCGGCTTTTCATTCCTGGCGACGCGCGGGTGAAGTAACGCGATGACCGACGACACTCTCCTTCTCGACCCCGCCGCGCTGCCGCCGCGGATCGACGATTTGGACCGGCTCGAGGAGCTGCTGTCGCGGCCGAGCCAGGCGCTGATCGACGATCTCGCCGCGGTCGAGGGCGACATTCTCGTGCTCGGCGTCGGCGGCAAGATGGGACCGAGCCTCGCCCGCCTCGCCCGCCGCGCCGCGCCGGGAAAGCGCATCATCGCCGTCGCCCGCTTCAGCGAGCCGGGGCTGCGCGCCGCGCTCGAGCACCACGGCATCGAGACCATTGCCGCCGACCTTCTCGACCGCCGCGCGCTGGAGCGGCTGCCGGCGGCGGCGAACGTCGTCTTCATGGCCGGCCGGAAGTTCGGCGCCGAAGGCGATCTGCCGCTCACCTGGGCGATGAACGTGCATGTGCCGGCCCTCGTCGCCGAGCGCTTCCGCACGGCGCGGATCGTCGCCTTCTCGACCGGCTGCGTCTATCCCTTCGCGCCCGTCGCCAGCGGCGGATCGACCGAAGAGACGCCGGTCGATCCGCCCGGCGAGTACGCTCTCTCCTGTGTCGGCCGCGAGCGCATGTTCCAGTATTTCTCGGCGCTGCACGGCACACAAGGCTGCCTCTTCCGCCTCAACTATGCGATCGACCTGCGCTACGGCGTGCTCCACGACATCGCCCGCAAGGTCAAGGCGGGCGACGCCATCGAGCTCGCCATGGGGCATGTCAACGTGATCTGGCAGGGCGATGCCTGCGCCCAGGCCCTGCGCTGCCTGCGGCACTGCACGACGCCGACGAGCCCGCTCAACGTCAGCGGCCCGAAGACGCTGTCGGTGCGGAGCCTGGCGCAGGAATTCGCCGCACGGCTCGGGCGGGCGCCGGTCTTTGCCGGCAGCGAGGCGCCGACCGCCTGGCTGACCAACACGGAGAAGGCGCAGCGCCTCTTCGGGCCGCCGCTGGTGCCGCTGGCGCGGATGATCGACTGGGTCGCCGATTGGGTGGCGCGCGGCGGGGCAAGCCTCGACAAGCCGACCAAGTTCGAGAGCCGCGATGGACGATACTAGGGCTCCTGACCTCGCCCCGACCGATCTCGGCCCCGCCGACGCCGCGGCGGCGCTGGCGCTGTCGACCACAGTCGGCTGGAACCAGACGGCGGCGGATTGGGCGCTCTTTCTGGCGCGGGGCCGCGTCATCGGCTGCCGGGAGGAAAGCGGCAGGCTGGTCGCGACCGCCGCCACGCTGCCTTACGACAACGGCTTCGGCTGGATCTCCATGGTCATCGTCGCGCCCGATTGGCGCCGTCGCGGCCTTGCCCGCCGGCTCATGACCCAATCGATCGCGACATTGCGCGACCAAGGGCGCGCGGCGCTGCTGGACGCGACGCCGGCCGGCGCCGAAGTCTATGCCCGGCTCGGCTTCGTCGCGCTCGGGGGAATGGAGCGCTGGGAAGGCGAAGGCGGCGCCGTCGCCCACGGCGACGGGGTCGAAGTGCTGTGCACCGAAGCGGTGGGACACCTGATCGAGGCGGATCGGGCTGCCTTCGGCGCGCAGCGCGCCTTCCTGCTGCGCGACTTCCTGGCGCGCGAAGGCACGCTGGCGCTTGCCGCCGGCGACGCGCTGGCGGTGCTGCGGCGCGGCAAGCGCGCAACGCAACTGGGACCCGTCATCGCCGCGTCGGCGGAGGCCGCCGGCCGGCTGCTGGCCGGCGCCCTCGCGGTGGTGCGGGGGCCGGTCTTTCTTGATCTGCTCGACGGCTGGCACAGCCTCGCGCCGCTGCTCGAGGCGCGCGGCTTTCGCGTCCAGCGCCCGTTCCGCCGCATGGCGCTCGGCCGCAGCGATCTCCCGGGCGATGCGGCGCGGCTCGTCTGCGCCGCGGGTCCCGAATTCGGCTGAAGGAGGAACCATGCCGCTTCCCGCCGACATTGCCGAGCTCCTGCGAAACGGCGCCGTCATTCCGGCGCATCCGCTGGCGCTCGACACAAGGCGCCGGTTCGACCCGCGCCGCCAGCGCGCGCTTTCGCGCTACTACCTCGATGCCGGCGCCGGCGGCCTTGCCGTCGGCGTGCATACGACTCAGTTCGCCATTCGCGAGGCCGGGCTGCTGGAGGCGGTGCTGCAGAACGCGGCCGAGACGGCGGCGGCCTGGGCGCAGCGGCCGGTCGCGCTCATCGCCGGCCTCTGCGGCAAGACGGAAGCGGCCATCGCCGAGGCGCGGCTCGCCGCGCGGCTCGGCTATCACGCCGGGCTCCTCAGCCTGGCCGCGATGAAAGGCGCCGACACCGCGGCGCTGATCGAGCATTGCGCCGCCATCGCCGCCGAGATTCCCCTCGTCGGCTTCTACCTGCAGCCGGCAGTCGGCGGGCTGCCGCTCGGCGTCGATTTCTGGACGCGCTTTGCCGCGCTCGACAATGTCGTCGCCATCAAGGTGGCGCCGTTCAATCGCTACCGCACGCTCGACGTCATGCGCGGCGTGGTCGAGGCCGGCGCCGAGGAGCGCGTCGCGCTCTATACCGGCAATGACGACCACATCCTCCTCGACCTGGTTACGCCCTTCACCGTCATGCGCGGGGCAAAGCCGATCACCCTCCGCTTCCGCGGCGGGCTCCTCGGCCATTGGTCGGTCTGGGCCAAGAGCGCGGTGACGCTGCTGGAGCGCTGCCGCGCCGCGGCGCGTGCCGGCGTGGCGCCGGCCGACCTCCTCGCGCTCGACAGCCGCATCACCGATTGCAACGCCGCCTTCTTCGACGTCGCTCACGATTTCCACGGCTGCATCGCCGGCTGCCACGAAGTCCTCCGCCGCCAGGGACTGCTCGAAGGCATCTGGTGCCTCGACCCGGCGGAAGGTCTGAGCCCCGGCCAGGCGCGCGAGATCGACCGCGTCCTCCGCGAGCACGGCGATCTCGCCGACGACGCCTTCGTCGCCGCCAACCTCGCCCGTTGGCTCGACTAGGGGTGCGAAGTGGCGGAGCCGCTGATCCAGCTGCGCAACGTGCGCAAGGTCTACCGCTCCGGCGGCCGGGAGTTCCTGGCGGTCTCCGACGTCACGCTCGATGTTTCGGCGGGCGACATGGTGTCGCTGGTCGGCCCCTCCGGCTGCGGCAAGACCACGGTGCTGAAAATCCTTGCCGATCTGCATCGGCCCGATGACGGCACGGTGCGTATCGGCGGCGCCGGCAGCCGCTTCGATCCTGGCCGCGATGTCGGCATGGTGTTCCAGCAGGCGCTGCTGCTGAAGTGGCGCACGGTGCTGGAGAATGTCCTGCTGCCGGCGGAGATCCTGAAGCTCCCGGCGGCGGAGGCGCGCGAACGGGCGCGCGCGCTGCTCGCCATGGTCGGGCTCGAGGGCTTCGCGGACAAATACCCGCACCAGCTCTCGGGCGGCATGCAACAGCGCGCCGCCATCGCCCGCGCCCTCGTCCATGATCCCAAGCTGCTGCTCATGGACGAGCCCTTCGGCGCGCTCGACGCGCTGACCCGCGAGCGCATGAACCTCGAGATGCTGCGCATCTGGGAGCGCAGCGGCAAGACGATCGTCTTCGTCACGCATTCGATCCAGGAGGCGGTGTTCCTCGGCTCGCATTGCGCCGTGCTCACCGCGGGGCCGGCGCGCATGGCGGCCTATTTCCCGATCGAGCTCCCCTACCCGCGCACGCTCGAGATCAAGACCAGCGAAGCCTTCGGCCACATCGCGCGGCGGATCTATCGGCTCCTCGGCATGGAGTGAGCGCTTGCGGACCGCCGAGACGGCGGCCGCCGTCACCAGAGATACGGCAACAGCATTTTCGTGCGCCTCCTATAGGCGGCATATTGCTGCGGAAATTGCTCGAGCATGAGGGCCTCTTCGCGCCGGGCGCTATAGACGAAGTAAGCCCCGAACGGGATAAGGGCAAGCAGCCAGGCGACGCTCATGCCGAGCGTCGAGCCGAGCATCGCGAGGAGGACGCCGGTATAGATCGGGTGCCGTATCCGCGAATAGGGGCCGGTTGTGACGAGCTCGGGATTCTCCTTGCGGGACATCGGCAGGCCCCAGTTCCGACCGAGATGGAACCGCGCCCAGACGGCGAGTCCGATGCCGACCGCGCAAAGTGCGACGCCGATGACTCCGGGAACGACGCCGAGATCCGCCGCCGATAGCCCCGCGCTGCGCAGAGCACGATTCGAGACCCGATCGCGCAGCGCCAGAAGAAGGAGCACGACGACACCCAAGCGCAGACCGCCCGCCCGCCACCAGGCCGGACCACCGATATTCCGCTTTGCCCCCATCGCCGAGATCCACCAATAGGCGATGAAGATGGTCCAGAAGGCGAGGATGAGATGCTGATAGATCGTCATGCCTGGCCGCGGACGAAGCGAGAGGAGCGATGACCGCCAGGACGCCTCAGTGCACCGCTGCGTACATGATCTTCTCCTGGGTCGCGTCGCGCGGATCGAATTCGGCCACGATCTGGCCGGCGCGCGCCACCAGGATGCGGTCGGAAATCTTCAGGATCTCCGGCAGATAGGACGAGATCACGACCACCGCCTTCCCCTCGCGGGCGAGTCCACGGATAATCTCGTGGATCTCTTCGACCGAGCCCACGTCCACGCCGCGCGTCGGCTCGTCCAGAATGATAAGGCGAGGCTCTTGCGCGAGGCTTTTGGCCACCACGACTTTCTGCTGATTCCCGCCTGACAGCTCGATAACGCGGCTGAGGCGATTGATCGACGTAATGCGCGTCTTGCCGATCCAGCTGGCAGCTTTCCTGTCGCGGTGGCGCTTTACGTAAATATGCCGATGGCGTCCCGCGAGCGATGCAAGCCAGCCGGTGTAGATGTTCTCGTCCGTCGTCATGGTCTCAAAAAAACCGGCGACTTTCCGGTCCTCGGTCACGTAGGCGATTCCGTCCCGCACGGCCTGCGCGGGCACGCGGTAGCGCACCGGCCGGTCGCCGAGGTAGATCATCCCGCCGTGCAGCAGATTCCGCTTGCGCGCTCCCGCGATCACCTGCGCGATCTCCGAACGGCCGGAGCCGACAAGGCCCGCGATTCCCAGCACCTCGCCGGCGAACACCGAGAATGACATGTTCTTGACCATCGTGCCGGAGATGACGTTCTGCACGCGGAGCACGCGATCTCCCCGCGGACCGGCGCCACTGCCGCGTCCGGTCTTACTCTCCGCCAGCGTGCGGCCCACCATGTGCTCGACGAGCGTCGCGCGCGTGAAATCCTTCGCCGCCCCGGTGATGACCCGCCGCGAATCCCGCAGCACCGTAATCCGGTTGGCGATGCTCAGCGCCTCCTCCAACGCGTGTGAAATATAGACGATCGCGATCCCCCGCCGCCGCAGGTCATCGATCAGGAGGAACAAATGCTGAGTTTCCTCGGGCGTCAGGCTTGCCGTCGGTTCGTCAAAGATTATCACTTCCGCCTGGTAGTAGACGGCGCGCGCAATCTCGACCATCTGCCGCTTGGCGGTCCCGAGCGTTGCCACTACGTCGCTTGGCTCGACGTTGAAGCTCATCGACTGCAGCAGTTGCTGCGCGCTGATGTTGATGCGGCGGAAGGTGGTCAGGAACCGCTCGCGACCCAGCTGCACGTTCTGCGCCACCGTCATCGTCGGCACCAGGCTGTCCTCCTGGTACACCATCGCGATGCCGCGCCGCAGTGCGTCCGCCGGCGAGACGAATTGGCACGGCTCGCCGTCTATCAGGATTTCGCCGGACGTAAGCTGCACCGCACCGGAAATCGCCTTGCAAAGCGTCGATTTTCCGGCGCCGTTCTCGCCGACGAGCGCATGGACCTCGCCAGCGTGCAGGTCGAAATCGACATGCTGAATTGCTGCCACGCCTTCATACAGTTTCGTCGCCTGCCGGACGCGCAGCTTCGGCGGCGCTCCTTGGCCGGCAACCCGCACCTCGCCGGTCATTGCCCGCGGCCCCTCGTTCATGGGCGGCCTCCGGTGCTGTCCAGGTCACCAGCGCACAATCGGCCGTCGCCCTTGCACACGACGATCAGCCGCCCGCCTGCCTCACGCGCAGCGGTCACGCCGTGACAGTGCCCATCCACCCGGCTGTGCATCGAGAACACCGGTTCGGCCTCGGCATCGAGCCGCACCACGAGCCCGTAGGAGCGCGGCGGCGCCCACGGCTTGCGGATGCCGAGCTTCTTTATACCGCCGCCCTGCAGCGGCTCGAGATACGAACCCGTGGCGCGCAGCGACGGCCGCACCCACAGCTCCGGATCGACGGCGCGCATCATCTCTTGCCGGAACCGCTTTTCGCGCAGCACCAGTTCGATCAGTTGCGTGCGCATCGCGAAGATCGCAAGCCAATGTCCCCCGCCGCGGGCCGGCGCGATGCGCGCGGGATAGCCCGGCAGGTTGTCAATGACCGTTTCGACTGCGCCTGGTT
>DASQSR010000368.1:0-2516 GCA_035642295.1 Allostellaceae bacterium
CGTCGGTCCCGGGGGCCGCCCAACTGATCGCTGACAACTGACGACTGACCGGAGTGAGTCACTGAATCACGCCCCCGAAAAAATGAGTCATTGTTGTACACCAGTGAATCACACCCCTCCCCGTCGCTTTTCGCTTGACACAAGGCGAATGCGCGCAGCGCATTCGTCCGCGGCGGCGACAGCGGTTGCGTCAGCAACCGCGAAAGCCGCACCCCTCCGGCTAGCGGCTCGCGATCACCGCCTCGACAAACTCGGGCACGCTCATCCCCACCCGCCCGCCGGCGCGCTCGGCGCCTGGGGTCAGCGCGGAGATCCGGCCGCTCTCCCAGATCGAGCGCGCATCGCCGATGCGGGCGCTGTCGCCGGCGACGGTGGCGCCGATGACGCCGCGCCCCTCGAGCGCCGGCAGGCGCGAGAGGCCGGCATTGTCGATGCCGATGCCGGCATCGTGATAGAGCGCGGCGAGCACGGCAATCTGGATCGCGGTCTCGGGCCGGCCGCCGAGCAGCGCGCCATGCGAGCCGGTGACGACGATCTGCCCTTCATCCGCCGGCCGCACCAGGGAATTGCTGTCGAGCCCCCAGACCACCGGCTCGCCCGGCTTCTGCCGGAGCAGGAAGCGCGCCTCTTCATAGGGCGGCGGTTCGGCGGCGGCGGGCTCCGCCTTGCGCATCGCCTCGGCCGCGGCAAGGCAGGGCTGGCCCGGCACGCAGCCGAGCGCCGCCGCGGCGCGGTTGACATGGCTGACGACGCCGCGCGCCGCCATGTCGTTGCCGTCGCCGATGCGCGCCGAGAGATGGCCGATCGTCGCCGCCGCCAGGCCGAACCGGTCGAGATAATCGAGCGAGGCGATGCCGGCGCGGTCGAGGCCGAGCCCGGCATCATGCAGGATGACGCCGCGGAGCTGCGCCTTGGCGGCGAGACAGGCCGGATAGAGCCCGCCATGCGAGCCGGCAATGATCACCTCTCCCCGGTCGCGCGCGTCGAGCTTGGTGATGCTGTCCACCGCCCGCACCCTCGCCATCGCCGTTTCTCCTTGTCGGCCCGCCGCACCTCAAGGGATAAAGGACGGGCCACCGGCAAAAGGCAAGCCGGCAAGAGGAGGTAGGAATGGCCGGCCGGGCCAATTTCGATGCCGAGCGCATGCTCGCCCACTACCGCCTGATGCGCCGCATCCGCGCCTTCGAGGAAACCGCCGAAGCGGCGCTCAAGGCGGGCGAGGTCAAGGGCGCCATCCATCTCTCGATCGGCCAGGAGGCGATCGCCGCCGGGGTCTGCGCCAATCTCGAGCGCACCGACCTCATCGCCAGCAATCATCGCGGCCACGGCCATACCATCGCCAAAGGCGCCTCGCCCGCGGCGATGATGGCGGAGCTCTTCGGCCGCGCTACCGGCACCTGCCAGGGCAAGGGCGGCTCGATGCACATCGCCGATTTCGCCGTCGGCATGCTCGGCGCCAACGGCGTCGTCGGCGCCGGCATCCTCATCGCCGTCGGCGCGGCGCAAGGGCTGAAGCTGCGCCGCGAGCCGCGCATCGTCGCCTGCTTCTTCGGCGACGGCGCGATCAATCGCGGCCCCTTCCTCGAAGGGCTCAACTGGGCGAAGATCTACAGCCTGCCGGTGCTCTTCGTCTGCGAGGATAACGGCTTTGCCGCGACGACGCGGACATCCTCGCTCACCGCCGGCGGCGGTCCCGAGGTGCGCGCGGCGAGCCTCGGCATCACCGCCACCATTGTCGACGGCAACGATGTCGCCGCCGTCGACGACGCCGCGCGCGAGCTCGCCCAGCGCATCCGCGCCGGCAGCGGCCCGCAATTCCTGCTGGCGCGCACCTATCGCTTGAAAGGCCACACCGCCGCCGACGCCGCGCTCTATCGCAGCGCCGAGGAAGTGGCGGCAAAGCAGCAGGACGACCCGCTTCGCCGCTGCGCCGAAGCGCTCGCGCTCCACGGCATCGGCGCCGAGCGCCTCGCCGCCATCGCCGAGGCCGCGCAGCAGGAGATGGCGGATGCCGCGGCGGCGGCGCGCGCCGCGCCTTGGCCCGACCGCGCCCTCGCCTTCGCCGACGTGCAGGATGTCGGCGCGCCGGCGGAGGCGCTCTGATGACGCGGCTCAGCTATCTCGATGCCGCGCGCCTCGCGCTGCAGCAGGAGATGCGGCGCGACCCGCTGGTCTGGGCGCTGGGCGAGGATTTGGGCCGCGGCGGCGTCTTCGGCCAGTACAAGGGCCTTGCCGAGGAGTTCGGGCCGGAGCGCATTCTCGACACGCCGATCTCCGAGGCGGCGATCATGGGAACGGCGGTCGGCGCGGCGCTGGTCGGCACGCGGCCGGTGGTCGAGATGCGCTTTGCCGATTTCGCGCTCTGCGCCGTCGACGAGCTGGTGAACCAGGCGGCGAAGGCGCGCTACATGTTCGGCGGCCAGGGCCGCGTGCCCGTGGTGGTGCGCCAGCCGAGCGGCATGTGGCGCTCCTCGGCGGCACAGCATTCGCAATCGCTCGAGGCCTGGTATGCGCAT
>DASQSR010000369.1:0-17559 GCA_035642295.1 Allostellaceae bacterium
GATCCCGAGCGCCTCGTCATCTTCCCGGAGATGGACGAGCGCCTCGACGTGCCTGAGATCGCCGCCGGCGACTGGGGGCGGCTCGGCGCCGATCCCGCGCGGCTCATGTGCGCCAGCGCGCGTATGGTGGGGAAGCGCAAGGGCGCCGCCGCGCCCAGCGTCATCGCCTGCACGCTGCTGCCCTACGACGAGCGCTTCGATTTGGGCCCCACCCTCGCCGGCGCCACCGGCCCCATTCCTCTCAACCACCCCCACTGCGCCAAATTCTGCGTCCTCGGCAGCGCCGCCTGCGGCTAGGCGAACGCGCGTAAGCGAGTTCGCCTAGCCGCCGGCGGCGTCAGCGATTGCGGAGCAATCGCGGGAGCCGCACCGTGGGGACTAGCAGCTCCCGTCGCTCGCCGCCGCCTTGCTCTCTCGCCGTCTGGCTTGACGCCGTCCACGGGTTGCCCCTATTTGATGCGCTCTCATCCAGAGCCTCATCCGGGACCGTTTCCGGTGCCATCGCGCCACAAGCATCCGACGATGCGGGAGACACTATGACGGTGGGCCTCCTGATGGAGGCGCCGCTTCTCCTCGCGTCGATCTGCGCCGCGTTCGGCCTGGCCTTGATTCCCTGGGTGCTTCGCCAGCCGACGCGGACGCGGATAGGTTTCGGCGTCGTCTACCTCGGCGTCTACACCTACCTGCTGACGCGCGCCGAGGTTCTCCCCTCACGGCCCGCGGCGAGCGCCTTGCCCTTCGAGACGCGCATCCTCGCCCAGGCGCTCCAGGTCTTTTGGTGGTTTGTCCTTGCCCGGTGGCTGATCGCTCTGGGTCGCGTGTTCCTGCTCTTCAAGCACAAGCTGGGCGAGCGCAAGTTCGCGACGGATCTGCTGTCGGGACTGGTCTATCTGGTCGTCTTCCTTGCGGCCATCAACTTCGTCTTTGATCTGCCGATTACCGGCCTCATTGCCACCTCGGGCGCGGTCGCCATCATTCTCGGCCTTGCGCTGCAAAGCACGGCCAGCGACCTCTTCTCGGGCATCGCCTTGAACGTCGAGGGGGCGTATCGGATCGGCGATTGGATCGGCCTCGAGGGCAATGTCGAAGGGACGGTCAAGGAGATCACGTGGCGCGCCACGCACATCGTGACCTGGGCCCAGGACACCGTGATCGTGCCCAACAGCGTCATCGCGAAATCGCGCATCATCAACTACAGTTTTCCGGCCCGCGTCCACGGCGTCACGCTCACCGTTTCGCTCGAAGACCGGATGCCGCCGGCGCCTGCCATCGAAATGCTCGAGCTGGCGGTGCTCAACTGTGGACTTGCGCTGCGCCGGCCGCCCCCTTCCGTCCAGGCGACCGGCGTCGGCGCCGGCTCCGTCGATTACGCGATCTCCTTCTTCGTCGAGAGCATCGATCAGGCGGGTCAGGCGACGAGCGATCTGTTGGCGGCGATTCATCGCCACGCCGCCTGGTCGGGCGTAGCGCTCGCACGGAAGAGACAGGACCTGAGTGTCGTCTCAGACGTACGCACTCCGGAAGTCGGCCCGGCCCCGACCATCGTCGACCGGTTCCCGCTCTTTCAGAGCCTGCCCGATGCCGAAAAGCAGGCCCTGTTGGCCAAACTCAAGCGGCGCGAATTGCGCGGCGACGAGATCGTCTTCGAACAGGGGCAGCCCAGCCAGTCGGCGTTTCTGATCGAGAGCGGCATCGTCAGCGTCAGCCGCAACGATCTCGACGGAAGCGCCGTCGAGGTCGCGCGGCTCGGGCCGGGACAGTATATGGGCGAGGAGGTGGTGCACGGAGCGCTGCGGCATTGGACGGCGCGCGCCCTGACCCACGCCGTCCTCTACGAGGTCCCCGCGAGCGAGGCCTCATCATTCCTGAAATCCCATCCGGAGCTGGAGCGCGAGGTCGAAAACGCGCTTCCCCGCGATCTCCGGTCGAGTGCGGCGCCGCCCGTACCGGGGCCGGGCGCGTCGCGGAAGACGCCGCTCGGAGAACTCCTCGCGCGCATCGGCAAGTTCCTCCCGCGCTGATCCAGCCGCGGCCTTAGGTCCTGGAAGCCACCCCCTCCCCCCTTGAGGGGGAGGGACGGGGTGGGGGGACCGCATGCACTCCCGCCTCGAGCAGACAATGAAAGCAACGCCCCACTATGCGCGACGCCGCCGCCCTCACCCCTCCGGCACCCCCGCCTTCTTCATCGCCGCCTTCTGCCTTCGGTCGAGCACGCGCGCGTCGAAATCGCCGATCAGCTCGTGGAACAGGCGGTGCCAGTTGATCTCCGCCTTCAAATGCATGAACACCGAGCCGAGGCCGATCGCGGCGCGGTCCATGAACACGAACTCGCGCGGCGGCCGGACGCCGCCGAGCCGGCGGATGTCGCCATGCACTTTCTCGGCGACCTCGCCGCCATAGACGCCTTCCTCCTCGTGGATGCGGCGCTTGCGGTCGTCGAGCAGCGGCGCATAGAGGAACCGCGCCCAGCGGTTCAGCACCGCGATCATGTCGCGCGAGAGATTGCGGAAGCCCCAGCTTTCATAGGCGTGGACGGCGAGCGCCTCGTCGTCGCGGTCGAGCGCGTGATAGAGGTCGATGACGCCGGCGACGAAGGGCGAGGGGAAGACGCGGATGCAGCCGAAATCCATGAGGTTGATGCCGCCATCCTCGCGCACCGTGTAGTTCCCGAGATGCGGGTCGCCATGGATGACGCCGTAAAAGTAGAACGGCACGTACCAGGCGCGGAACATGTTGCGCGCGATCGCGTTGCGCCGCGCCGCCGGCGCCTTCACCGCGGCGAGGAACGGCGTGCCCTGGAGCCAGTTCATGGTGAGGAGCCGCCCCGTCGACAGCTCTGCGATCGGCTCCGGCACGGAGACTTCCGCCTCTTCCGCCAGCATCAGGCCATAGAGGCGCATATGCGCCGCCTCGCGCCGGTAGTCGAGCTCCTCGCGCAGCCGCTCGGCGATCTCGGCGTGGATCTCCTCGGTGGTGATGGCGCGGTCGTAGCGCTCATAGATCGACATCACCAGCTTCAGCTGCCGGAGATCCGCCTCCACCGCCGAACCCATGTCGGGATATTGCAGCTTGCAGGCGAGCGCCGTGCCGTCGAGCGCGGTCGCGCGATGCACCTGGCCGAGCGAGGCGGCGCGCGCCGCGCTCTGCTCGAAGCTGCGGAACTTGCGCGGCCAGTCGGGGCCGAGCTCCGCCTGCATGCGGCGGCGCACGAACGGCCAGCCCATCGGCGGCGCGTTCGCCTGCAGCCCCGCCAGCTCCTCGGCATATTCCTTCGGCAGCGCCTCGGGAATCGTGGCGAGCAGCTGCGCCACCTTCATCAGCGGCCCCTTGATGCCGCCCAGCGCCGCCTTCAGGTCGGCGGCGTGGCGCGACCGGTCGAGCGGCATGCCGAGATAGCGCGCGCCGGCGAGCCGCGCCGCGAGCCCGCCCATGGCGCTGGAGACGCGGGCGTAGCGCTTGACCCGCCCGGGAAGGTTGTTGCCGTCGGCCATCTGGGTCAGAGGCTCCCCGCGGCCGAGGCCGCGGCGGCGGGCCGTAGCATGCCCTTCATGCTCCGATCCTGCTCATGCCATGCTCTCGAGCTCGTCGATGAAGCCGGCGATCACCGACAGTCCCTTCTGCCAGAAGCTGGGATCGGAGGCGTCGAGGCCGAACGGCGCCAGCAGCTCCTTGTGCCGCTTGCTGCCGCCGGCGCTGAGCATCGCCAGGTACTTCTCGGCAAAGCCCGGCGCCGCGCCCTGGTAGACGGCGTAGAGCGAGTTCACCAGGCAGTCGCCGAAGGCATAGGCGTAGACATAGAAGGGTGTGTGGATGAAGTGCGGGATGTAGGTCCAGTAGTGGCGATACTCGTCCTCGAATTGGATCGCGGGGCCGAGGCTCTCGCGCTGGACATCCATCCAGATCGCGCCGATGCGCTCGGGCGTCAGCTCGCCCTGGCGGCGCTCGTCATGGACGCGGCGCTCGAACTCGACGAAGGCGGTCTGCCGCACCACCGTGTTGAGCATGTCCTCGACCTTGGCGGCAAGCATCACCTTGCGCCGCTTGGGATCGGTCTCTGCGGCGAGCATCGCGCGGAAGGTCAGCATCTCGCCGAACACCGACGCCGTCTCCGCCAAGGTCAGCGGCGTGTCCGCCATCAGCTGGCCCTGCGGCCCCGCCAGCACCTGGTGGCAGCCATGGCCCAGCTCATGCGCCAGCGTCATCACGTCGCGCGTCTTGCCGAGATAGTTCAGCAGCAGATAGGGATGGGCGCTCGGCACCGTCGGATGGGCGAAGGCGCCGGGTGCCTTTCCCGGCCGCACCGGCGCGTCGATCCAGGCCTGGTCGAAGAAGCGCCGGCCGATGGCGGCAAGCTGCGGCGAGAAGGCGGCATAGGCGCCGAGCACGATGCGCTGCGCCTCGGGCCAGGGAATGACCCGGTCGTCCTGGTCGGGGAGCGGCGCGTTGCGGTCCCAATAGGCCAGCGTCTCGACGCCGAACCATTTCGCCTTGAGGCGGTAGTAGCGGTGGGAGAGCGCCGGGAACGCGGCGCGCACCGCGGCGATGAGCGCGTCCACCACCTCGTCCTCGACGAAATTGCCGAGGTTGCGCGACGAGATCGGCCGCTTGAAGCGGCGCCAGCGGTCCTCGATCTCCTTGTCCTTGGCGAGCGTGTTGGTGATGAGCGCGAAGAGCCGCACATTGCGGCCGAAGACCTCGCCCAGCGCCTTCGCCGCGCGCTTGCGCTTGGCGGGATCGGGCTCCGACAGGAGGTGCAGCGCCTCGGCGCTGGTCAGCTCCTTGCCGTCGATGGGAAAGCGCAAGCCCGCCATGGTCTCGTCGAAGAGCCGCGTCCAGGCGGCGCGGCCGGCGACGTATTTCTCGTGCAGCAGCGTCTCGATCTCGTCGCTGAGCTGGTGCGGCCTGAAGGCGCGGGTGTCGCGCAGCCACGGCCCGTAATGGGCAAGCTCTGGCGCCGCGAGCTTCTGCTCGAGCGCGCCGTCCTCGAGGCGGTTGAACTCGAGCGCGAAGAACAGCAGGGTGGTGGAGATCGCGTTCACCTTCTCCTGCGTGTTCTGGAAGAAGCGGCCGATCTCGGCATCCTCCATGTTGCCGGCATAGACGAGATAGGCATAGCTCATGATCCGCCCGAGCGTCTCCTGCAGCCGCTCATAGGTCTCGATCGCCCCGCCCAGCGCCGCTCCGGGCAGCGCCGCGAGCTTCCCTTCATAGCGCTCGCGGAAGGCGGCGGCGTCGGCTTCCGAGCGCGCCAGGTCGCGCTCGAGCTCGGGGCTCTCGCGGCCGGGATAGAGATCGCCGAGGTCCCATTCCGGCAACGGCCCGAGGGCGCCTTGCGGCGCCGGGGCGGTGGCGACTTTCTCCTGCGACTGCGACGTCATCAAGCCTCTCCTCGCGAGTTCCGCCCCAGATATGGTCGGCGGCACCCGGGACGCCAACGGGGTGGGTATTTCGCCCGGCGGCCAAAATCCGTACAACTGCGGCAAACCGGCGCTGTGGGCCCGCTGACGCCGCAGCAGGGGGAGACATGGATTATCACACCTGCCCCAATCTCGCCGCCATGTTCTTCGACTGGGCGGCGAAGAAGGGGGACCGGCCGTTCCTCTGGAGCAAGCGCGACGGCGCCTGGCGCGCGATCTCCTGGCGGAGCGCGGCCGAAGACGTGCGCCGCCTTGCCCGCGGTCTGCGCGCGCTCGGCATCGGCCGCGGCGACCGCGTCGGCCTCGTCGCCGAGAATCGGCCGGAATGGGTGATCGCCGATTTCGCCATCATGGCCGCCGGCGGCATCACCGTGCCCGCCTACACGACGCACACCGTCGACGACCACCGCCACCTGCTGTCGAACAGCGGCGCCAAGGCGGTCATCGTCTCGACCGCGGCGCTCGCCCTCCGCGTCATGCCGGCGGCCGATCAGATCTCGACCATCACCGCCATCATCACCATGGAGCCGCTCACCCGCGGCCAGCTTTCCCATGCCGAGGTCCATTTCTGGCCGGAGGTGATGACGCGCGGCGCCGAGGCGCCGGACGACATCGACGCGACGGTGGCCGCGATCGGCCGCGACGACATTGGCTGCCTCATCTACACCTCCGGCACCGGCGGCGTCCCCAAGGGTGTGATGACGACGCACGCCAACATCTTCGCCAACTGCTTCGGCGCTTTTCGCCTGCTGCAGACCATCGGCCTCGGCGATGAAGTCTTCCTCTGCTTCCTGCCGCTGTCGCATTCCTACGAGCATACGGCGGGAATGATGTTCCCGATCTCGCTCGGCGCCGAGATCTATTTCGCCGAGGGCGCCGAGACGCTCGGCCCCAACATGCAGGAAGCGCGACCGACGATCATGACCGCGGTGCCGCGGCTCTACGAGACGCTGCATCAGCGCATCCTGCGCGGCCTCGAGCGGCAGAGCCCGCTGCGCCGGCGCCTGTTCGACCTGGCGCTGCGCCTCGGGCGCAAGCGCCTCGACGATCCCGGCAGCCTCGCGCCTGTCGACCGCCTGCTCGATGCCGCGGCCGAGCTGCTGGTGCGCCGCAAGGTGCGCGCGCGCTTCGGCGGCCGGCTCAAGGCGATGGTCTCCGGCGGCGCGCCGCTCAATCCCGAGATCGGCAGCTTCTTCCTCGCGCTCGGCGTCCGCCTGCTGCAGGGCTATGGCCAGACCGAGGCTGCGCCCGTGGTGAGCGTCAATCCGCCGCGGCGCATCAAGATCGACACGGTCGGGCCGCCGCTCGAGGGCGCCGAGGTGCGGATCGCCGAGGATGGCGAGATCCTGGTGCGCGGCGAGCAGGTGATGAAAGGCTATTGGAACGATCCCGAGGCGACGCAGCGCGTGCTCGCCGAGGGCTGGCTGCACACCGGCGATGTCGGCGAGATCGACGCCGACGGCTATATCCGCATCACCGACCGCAAGCGCGACTTCATCAAGAATTCGGGCGGCGACATGCTCTCGCCGGCGCGCGTCGAGGGCTATCTGACGCTGCAGCCGGAGATCGGCCAGGCCATGGTGTTCGGCGATCGCCGGCCCTACCTCGTCGCGGTGATCGTGCCGCATCTCGATTTTCTCGACAGCTACGCGGCGCGGCGCGGCGTCAAGCCCGACCTCGCTGTGCTGGCGAAGGAGGCCGAGCTGCACCGGGTGATCGCCGCGGCGGTGGCGCGCGTCAATTCCGAGCTCGCGCCGATCGAGCGCGTGCGCCGCTTCATCATCGCCACCGAGCCCTTCACCACCGCCAACGGCCAGATGACGCCGACGCTCAAGATCAAGCGCCACGCGATTCGCCACGCCTATGGCGATTCGTTGCTCGCGCTCTACGAGTCCAGATGAGTCCGGTGTGGAGAATTTTTTATACCACCAAGAACCTGCCTCATGCTGGTCGAAGGCCGCAGGGTCGACGTGCAGCAAAGCTCCGACCCGCTCTTCCGGGTGACATTTACCTTCGTTATCGCTCCTTGGTGTGCGGTCGACCAATGCGCCCGCGCGCCGCGATCCGGCCGTGTCGGACAGGTTTGATCATTTGGTGCACTTCTAGCCATTTGGTTGTGCATTTTCGTTAAACTTTACAATTTCTGCCCTTGGCTAAGCTATTGATCTCTATATGTTGTTGGGCACACCACGCTATCTCGGGTCAGCGACGCCCATGCATGTGCCCTGCATTGATTGCCGGTTGCGGACCCGGCCGTGCTTTCGGCCGTTCAGTGCCGACGAGCTGGCCTCGGTCGCGGCGCTGAAAGTCGATCACCTGACGCTGCCGGCCAAACGCGACGTGGTGCGCGAAGGCGAGGTCGGCGGCGCGCTCTACACGCTCTATGAAGGCTGGGCGTTCCGCTACAAGCGCCTTCCCGACGGCGATCGGCAGATCCTCGATCTCGTGCTGCCGGGCGAGATCATCGGCCTGTCCTCGGCGCTGCTCGGCACCATCCGCCATTCGGTCGAGACGCTGACGCCGGCGAGCCTCTGCGTCATGGCGGGCTATCCTCTGACCGAGCTGCTGCGGCGCCACATCGACTTGACGCTCGACCTGCTGCGCTGGCGCGTCGAGGAGGAGCACCGCGCCGATGTGCGCCTCGCCCTGCTCGGCCGGCGCAAGCCGCTGCAGCGCATCGGCTATCTGATGCTGGAGACGTTCGACCGGCTGCGCCGGCTCGAGCTTGTCGATGGCAGCATGTGCGCGTTCCCGCTGCAGCGTCAGCATCTCGCCGACGCCACCGGCCTGTCGATGATTCATCTCAACCGCACGCTCATCAAGCTGCGCGACGACAACCTCGCCGGCATCGAGAACAAGACGCTGATTATCTTCGACCGGCGCCGGCTCGCCGAGCTCGCGGATTACGGCGGCAAGCAGATCATCACGCAGCGTATGCTGCTTTAGCCGCCTCGCGCGTCGCCGCCGGCAGCGTCGTGGGCGAGGTCGGCCGGCCGGCGAAGTCGAGCCAGCAATGCTGCCCGTAGTCGTAGAGCTTGCAGCGCGCCACGGTGGACAGCAGGTAGGCGACAGAGAAGCGCTGCGTCACCGCGCGCTCGCCGAGCAGCCGGTTCAGCTCGCGTTGCGCCGCCGCCAGGCGATAGAGCGGGATCTTCGGATGCAGGTGATGCGCCGGGTGATCCATGATGTGGTGCGAGATGAGCCCGTACCAGCGCGGCACCTGCAGCTGCACGCTGACCTCCTCCTGCCCGAGGCCGCGCAGCTCCGCTATCGCCTCGAACCAGGGGGCGCGCGGATGCGTGTGCTGCATATAGGTCGTGGCACCCATCAGCGCGTTCCAGACGGCGTAGGGGAGGGCGAAGCCCAGCAGCACGGCCGCGCCCGCGCCGCTGCCGAAGCGGCTGCCCGCCCAGAGGAGGAGCGCGATGAACCCGGTGAGCCCGGCCAGCAGCAGCACGAAATCGAGCCAGAAGACGGCGCTGCGCCGATGCCGCCCCCGCGGGAAGAACTTGTCCTTCCACCAGCGCTCGACGAGGTAGTAGGGGGCAAAGCCGAGGGGGCCGCGATAGAGCCGCTCGACCGCGCGCCGCCAGGCCGGCAGCAGGTCGTATTCCGCCTTGGTCATCGGCGACCAGGAATTGAAGCCGCGAAGATTGGTCAGGCGGTGATGGAGGCGGTTGTGCTGCACTTGCCAGAGGCTGTAATTGTGCAGCGCCGGCAGGAAGGCGAGGCGGCCGACGAGCCCGTTGAGGCGGCGGCTGGCCGTATAGGCGCCATGCGCCGCGTCGTGGCCGATGACGAATAGCGAGGAGATCGCCGATCCCGCCAGCACCGCGCAGGCGAGCCTGGCGGCGAGCGGCGCCAGCAGCACGGCGCCGGCCACTGCTGCGGCGTAGACGGCGAGCGTTGCCAGCAGCAGCAAGAGGGCGAGCGGCGTCGAACGCCGGACGAACGGTTCCAGCGCCCGGCGCAATGCCTTGGCTTCGCTCCCCTGCATCGGGCTCTCTCCCTGCCGCCGGCCCTTCCACCCTTTTCCGGAAGAAACCGCCAGCTTCTGCCACCGAAGGTTATAGACCCGCGGCTCCCCGCGCAACCCCGCCCATAGCCCCAAGGGGTCCTGTGATAGGCTTCCTTCACCCCCGCTCTTTGACATCGTGAAGAGAGCCGTCAGCTATCAGCTATCAGCGCCGGTTGTTTTCGGTCGTCGATTTCGGTTTCGATGCGTGACCGGCTCGACTGAAAACCGATAACCGACGACTCAGCTGACGGCTGACGGCTGACAGCTGACAGCTCTATCGAGTGAGTCAATGAATCACTCGAAAACGAGAGTCATTGTTGTACACCAGTGAATCACTTTGCTCCCCGGGGGAGCAGGCTGGCGGCCCTAGCCGGTGGCCGTCTTCGCCGCATCGCGCCGGCGGAAATGCAGCGTCTTGGTGAAGGCGGCGCAGACGACGCCGGCCGCGTCGGTGAGCTCCACCGGCCAGGTGCGGTCGAGCCGGCCGTCGCGCTCGAGGAGGCGGCGGATCTCCGCGACCTCGGTTTGCTCGACACGGAAGCGCGCATAGAGAGTCGAGCGTCCGGGCTTGCGGAAGTCGATCGTCGCGCCCTTGTCCCAGACGACGTATTGGGGGCCGAGCTGGCGCGCCAGCATCACCACCAGCACCGGATCGATCGCCGCATACATGCTGCCGCCGAAGGTGGTGCCCCAGTAGCCCCGCGTCTTCCAGGTGAGCGGCAGCTTCACCCGCACTTCGGTGTAGTCGGCCGAGGCATAGGTGATGCGCGCGCCGGTGCGGCGATAGCAGGGGTAGAAATTGAAAGCGAAGCGCAGCAGCCGCGTCTTCAGCGATTCGCCCATCCCGCCGCCTCAGCGGCGATGATAGTCGCGGTACCAGGCGACGAAACGCGGCAGGCCGACATCGATCGGCGTCGTCGGCCGGAAGCCCAGATCGTGCGTCGTCTCGCTGATATCCGCGTAGGTCGCCGGCACGTCGCCGGGCTCCATCGGCGCCAGCTCGATCTCGGCCTTGGTGCCGAGCGCCGCCTCGATCAGCGCGATGAAGCGCGTCAGCTCCTCGCTGCGGTGATTGCCGAGATTGTAGAGCCGGTAGGGCGGCGCGCCGTCGTCCGGCGGCGGATGGTCGAGCGCCGCGAGCACGCCCGCGACGATGTCGTCGATATAGGTGAAGTCGCGCCGCATGGCGCCGCGATTGAAGACGCGGATCGGCCGTCCCGCGAGAATTGCCTCGGTGAAGATCCAGGCCGCCATGTCCGGCCGGCCCCAGGGGCCGTAGACGGTGAAGAAGCGCAGCGCCGTCATCGGCAGGCGGTAGAGATGGGCATAGCAGTAGCCCATCAGCTCGTCGGCCTTCTTGGTCGCGGCGTAGAGCGAGCGCGGCGTGTCGACCGCGTCGGTGATGGCGAAGGGCAGCTTCTCGTTGCCGCCATAGACCGAAGAGGAGCTGGCGAAGACGAGGTGCTTGAGGCGCGGCAGGCGCCGGCAGGCTTCGAGCACCTCGAGCTGGCCGTTGATGTTGGCGCTGATATAGGCGTGCGGATTGACCAGCGAGTAGCGCACGCCGGCCTGGGCGGCGAGATGGATGACCCGGTCGATCTCGCCGTGGCGCTCCGCCAGGGCGGCGAGCGCGTCGCGCTCGGCGATGTCGAGGCGGTGGAAGCGGAAGCCCGGGCGGTCGAGCCGGGCGAGGCGGGCCTCCTTGAGCGCGACGCTGTAATAGTCGTTGAGACTGTCGACGCCGATCACCTCTTCGCCGCGGTCGAGAAGTGCTTGGGCGCAGGCGGAGCCGATGAACCCGGCAGCGCCGGTAATGAGGACGGCCATGGCGTGGTATAGCCTGCCGGGCTGAGGAAATCACCTGTCGAGCGCGGTTGGCAGCGCTGGCCGAGTCGCCTAAGCTTTCGCCCTAAGGCCGGCAGGGAGGAGACCCATGAAGAGCTACGATGTCGTCGAGTTCGGCGCACCGCTCAAGGCGGCGGAAAAGCCCACTCCGAAGCCGCAGGGCACGGAGGTGCTGCTGCGCACGCTGGCCGCCGGCGTCTGCCACAGCGATCTCCACATCTGGGAAGGCTGGTACGATCTCGGCCACGGCAAGAAGCTGACCGTGCGCGATCGCGGATTGGTGCCGCCCTTGACCATGGGGCACGAGATCGTCGGCGAGGTCGTGGCGCTGGGACCCGAGGCGCGCGGCGTTGCCGTCGGCGACAAGCGCCTGGCGCATCCCTGGATCGGCTGCGGCGACTGTCCGGTCTGCCGGCGCGGCGAGGAGCAGCTCTGCCTCGCGCCGCGCTTCCTCGGCGTGCAGCGGCCCGGCGGCTATGCCGATCACGTGCTGGTGCCGCATCCCCGCTACTTGCTGGCGCTCGGCACGCTGACCCCGGCTCAGGCCGCGCCCTATGCGTGCTCGGGCATCACCGCCTATGGCGCCTTGAAGCGGGTGGGCGAGGCGATCCTGCGCGAGCAGCCGGTGCTGGTGATCGGCGCCGGCGGCCTCGGCCTCATGTGCCTCGCGCTGCTGAAGGCGATGGGCGGCAAGGGTGCCGTCGTCGCCGATATCGACGCGGCAAAGCGGCAGGCGGCGCTCGATGCCGGCGCGCTTGCCGCCATCGACGCCGGCGCCGCCGATGCGGTGCAGGCGACGCAAGCCGCGGCGGGCGGGCCGATCGGTGCCGCCATCGATTTCGTCGGCGCTGCGGCCACCGCCCGGCTCGGCATCGACGCCCTCGCCAAGGGCGGCAAATACGTCATCGTCGGCCTCTTCGGCGGCGACATCACGCTGAGCCTGCCGCTGCTGCCGATGCGCGCCATCACCGTGCAGGGCTCCTACACCGGCAGCCTCGCCGAGATGAAGGAGCTGCTGGCGCTGGTGGCGGCGGGCAACGTGCCGCCGGTGCCGGTGCACGAGCATCGTCTCGCCGAGGCCAACACCGTGCTCGAGGCGCTGAAGGCCGGCCGCGTCATCGGCCGCGCCGTGCTGACGCCCTAGGACCGGCTCCAAGGCTCTCCTGCCGCATCCGGAGGCGCGCGGCGCCGCCGGCGAGGAACCTGCGCGCCGTTCATGCGTTATGGCGGCGGCGCAGGGTGCATGCGTTCCGCCAAACCGAAAAAGAGAACCCGGGGCGGCGCATGGAACGTTGCGCGTTCTGCGCCGTTGATGGGGCGCCAATCAGGGTAGGAGTTGGACGATGCCACCGACCTTCCGCATGATCCTCGCCGTCCTGGCGATCATGCTGCCGCTCGCGGCGTGCTCTTCGGAGGGCTCAGGCCTGCCGATGCTCGGGCCGGCCGCCGATACCAGCGATGTCAATTACCGTCTCGGTCCTGGCGACAAGCTGCACATCACGGTGGTCGGCGCCGACGATCTCACCGGCGACTATTCCGTCGGCGACAACGGCGCGATCAGCCTGGCGCTGATCGGCGATATCAAGGCCACCGGCCTCACCCGAACTCAGGTCGAGCAAGAGATCCAGCAGAAGCTCGCACAGGGCTATATCAAGAACCCGAAGGTCAGCGTCGCCATCCTGACCTACCGGCCGTTCTACATCTATGGCGAGGTGACCAAGCCCGGCGAGTATCCCTACGCCAGCGGCATGCGGGTGATGAGCGCGGTGGCGACCGCCGGCGGCTACACCTACCGCGCCAATCAGAATTACGTCGTGGTGACGCGCAACGGGCAGGAGCGCCGCGCGCTGCCGAACACCCCGATCGAGCCCGACGACGTGATCAAGGTGCCGGAACGCTATTTCTGATCGCCTGACGAGCGGCGGCCGCGGCGCGCGGCCGCCATCGGAACCTTTGCCGCGGCGACGCCGTATTCACCTCGACCGCGCTGAGCACCAAGGCAAGGACGAGGCGGCGCATGGAGCGGGACCGGGAACAACGCATCCGCGAGCGCGCTTACCAGATCTGGGAGCGCGAGGGAAAGCCGCAGGGGCGGGATGCGCAGCATTGGCAGCAGGCGGCGGCGGAGATCGAGGCCGAAGCGGCCGTCTCCGTCGGCACGACCGACGCCGATCCGCCCCCGGAGGAACCGCAGCCGCCGCCCGGGCCACCGCCGCCGCCGATGCGGCGCAGCCGCCCGGTCTCCCGCCGCGAGCCCGCCGAGAAGCGCCGCAGCTGACGCGTTTTCAGCGCTGCGCCGCGAGCGTGACGGGGACGTCGCGCGCCGCCAGAATGCTGTGCGCCACCTGGCGCGCCAGACAGTCGTAGCTCGCATCCGACATGTGCAGCCGGTCCGGCGCCAGCATTGCCGGCAAGCTCATCACCCCGTCCTCGGACCAGTGGCGCATCATCGCAAAGCGCCGGATCAGCGGCACGTCGTCGCTCTCGGCCACGGCCGCCAGCACGTGCTGCATCTCGCGATAGCCGGCATGGAGCAGCACGCGCGGCGCGTATTGCAGGTCCATCAGCATGACGTCGGCGCCGGTCGCCCTGATGCGGGCAATGCCTTGCTCGGCCGAGGCGATCTCGCCGATGGGGTCGTGATCGTGCAGCACGCTGTTGGTGCCGAGCTGCCAGATCACCAGGTCGGGGCGCTCGGCCAGCACGTCACGCTCGAGCCGGGCCAGCATCTGCGGCGCCATCTCGCCGCCGACGCCGCGGTTGAGGACGCGGACGGCGATGCCGGGGAGCCGCGCCTTGAGCAGTGCGGCGAGGCGGCTCGGATAGCTGCGCGCCGGCCGCGTCGCGCCGAAGCCCTCCGTCGAGGAGGAGCCGAGCGCGACGATGGTCAAGGGTCCGCCCTCGCGCAGCCGCTCGGCGGTGCGCGGCAGCGGCGCGTCGAGCGCGGCGAGATCGGCGGGCACGGCGCAGCGGTCTGTGCTCGGCCCGGCGCTGCGGCTGCCGGGGGCGAGCAGTGTCGCCGAGGCGGCGGCGATCGCGATGAGCGCCAGCGCCGCCAGCGTCGGGCGACGCTGCGGCCGGCCGCGATCGGGCTCGCCGGGCGTCATCGCGCGGCGTAGTCGATGGCGTCGGCCAGCCGCCGGGCGATGCAGTCGTAGACCTCGGCGGCAAGCCCCGCCCGCTGCTCGCGCGGGACATCGGCGAATTGGAAGATGCCGCTCTCGCTCCAGTACCGCATCATCTCGAACCGCCTGAAGAGATAGACATCGTCGATATCGGCTCTCTGTCCCATGGCTTCGAGATAGGGATCGAAGTCGATGATGCCGTCGGTGCTGCGACTATACTGCATATTCATGAGCACGATGTCGAAATTGTGCTGGTGCAGCGCGGCGATCCCGGTCTCGAGTGCGCCGGCGAAGATGTCGACGTCGATGCCGCGCACCGCGTCGAAAGTGCCGGTCTCCCAGATCACCAGAGTCGGCGCCGGCGCATAGACGTCGCGCGCAAAGCGCTCGACCATTTCTTCCGTCGTATCGCGCGCCACGCCCTTGTTGAGCACGGTGATCGCGACGCCCGGATGGCGCTGGCGCAGCAATACTTCCAGGCGATGCGGATAGGACTCTTGCGCGGGATTGGCGGCGGCGGAACCGGCGGTCGTCGCGCCGCCGATGGCAACGATGGTGATCGGCTGCTTGTTCTTCAACCGCGTGGCAAAGAGCGGCAAGGTCGGGTCGTCCTCGAGCAGCTCGCTCGGCACGCTGCAATCCGGTGCCGCGCGCGCCGGCGCCGCCGCGGCGAGCGCGAGCGACAGCAGGAGCAGTGGAAGGTGCTTCATCGCTCTCACTCCGAAGGTGTCGCCGCAACCGTGGGACGCGCCGACCGCTCGCGGCTTGCCGCGTGCCGGTACCAGGTGAGCAGCGACGCGGTGCCGATCATCAGTGCGAAGCCGACGAGATTGACCAGGATCTGCAGCGGCAGCGCGGCATAGAACTCGGTCAGAATGAAATGGCCGCAGACCGCGAGCACGATGCCGAGGCAGAAGACGTAGAGCGAATGCTGGCCGCAGCGGATGATGGGGCGCGCGATGCGCCAGGAAAGGAAGGCGCTGTGCGGCCGCACGAAATAGACCGTCGCCAGCGCCAAGGCGAGGGAGTTCACCAGCCGGAGCGGCGCGAGGTTGCTCTTGTCGGAGACCAAGGGCAGCAGCGGCTTCGCCAGGACGGCCGGAAAGGCGGGCCAGATCCAGTGCGCGAGCCAGGTCAGATTGATGAGGGCGCAAATCCCCACAATCGCCACGGCGGCTTGCGACAGCCAGGCGCCGTGCGGGAACGGCCAGCGCCCGCTCACCCGCGCATGGCCGGCGCTGGCGCCGATGACAAACAGGAACTGCCAGGCGAGCGGGTTGAAGTACCAGAGGTGCTCGGGATAGGCGGGCAGCCCCCAGCCGTGGCGCAGGGTGAGGGCGTAGAGCGCCGCCGAGGGCAGCAGCGCCCAGAGCGCGCCGCGCTCGAGCGCCAGCAGCACCAGCGGAAAGAAGCCGAGCAGCGCGATATAGAGCGGCAGAATGTCGAGATAGGTGGGCTGGAACTGCAGCAGCAGCGCCTTGATGATGGCGATATACGGCTCGGTCAGGAAATCGCCGACATGCAGCTCCTCGGTGTACATCGGGTTCTTCAGCGTCAGCACCGCATAGGAGACCTCGGCGGTGAAGATCATGAAGAGGAAGATGTGCGCGACATAGAGCTGCCAGACGCGGCGGTAGATCTGCGCCGAGGCAAAGAGCGCGCCGTGCTGGCGCACGCTGCGGCCATAGACCAGGGCGGCGGTGTAGCCGGAGATGAAGATGAACACCTCGGCCGCATCGGAGAACGCGATCGAGTGCAGCGTGAAGAAGCGGAGGGGATTGCCCGGGATGTGATCGATGAAGATGAAGAACAGCGACAGCCCGCGGAAGAAGTCGAGCCGCAGATCGCGTCCGGCGCGCGGGAAGGCCTCGGCCATGCCGCTGGAACTCCTCGCTGTCGTCTCCCGGCGATCATAGGCGGGCGGTCGCGAGGACCCAACCCGCGGGGCTTCGTCGCGGCGAAGGCCTCGTTCCGCCTCGCTTCGGTCCGACGCGTCAGATCGTGTCGAACTGATAGGCGAGGTCGTTGTGCAGGTTCCAGAGATAGTTGATGCTCGCCGTTCCGGCGATGGCATAGGCGTGGCCGTGATGGCGCCAGCGCAGCACGTTGACGTCGCCGCGGTGATAGAAATCGGTGCTCTTGTCGCCGCGGGTCGAGTTGGCGACGACCACGAGGATGGGGCCGAGCGCCTTGTTTTGGGTGGTGTACATCAGCGCCATCGCCGGCTGGCCTTCCGACATGAGGAAGCGCGCGCCTTCGAATTCGAGACCCCAGGGCTTGAGGTTGGGCAGATGGAAGTTCTGCGGCAGCTTGTCGAAGCTGGCGCCGTCGTTGGGCCCGGCATTGACGTAGCGCCGGTAATAGCCGGCGAGATTGTCGGGGAAAGTGTCGCTGACGGGCTCCGCGCTCGGCGGGCCGTTCGCCGCCTCCATGGCGCCGGGCAGAGCGACCTCGCCGCCGCCGAGGCCGAAGCCCACGGCGAAAGCGGCGAGCGATGCCGCCGCGGCCGCGCCCAGCCACCAGCGCCGATCGCCCGGTATGCGCATCCAGCGCTTGCGGCGCGCCTCGGCGAGATCGGCGACGCCGCCGGTGTCGCCGCGCGCGGCGCGGATCAGCCGCTCCGGCAGCGGCTGATGCAGGACTTCGTCGAAAGCGCTGCGCAGCAGCACCGCGCTTTCGCTCAGCAGCGCCGCGCGATCGCGCAGCGCGGCGTCGTGCTCGAGGGCGTCGGCGATCACGGCAGCCTCGCTGTCGTCGAGCTCGCCGTCGAGATACGCAACCAGCCTGTCGTCACTCGGCTTTGGCATCTTGCGTGCTCCTCCGAACGCCGCCGCCGGCTTCGAGCTTGGCCAGGAGCGCGGTTCTTGCCCGCGCCAGCCGGCTCATGATCGTCCCCACCGGCACTTCCGCGACCTCCGCCGCCTCCTTGTAGCTCAGCCCGTCCACCGTCACGAGGAGAAGCGCCGTGCGCTGCTCGGGGGGCAGTTGCGCCAGCGCGCTCCGCACCTCTTGCAGCGCCAGCCGGGCCTCGGCGCGCCGTCCCGGCTCGTCCGTGCCGACATTGACGCCTTCCTCCTCGGCCTCCTCCCGCCGGATGTCGCGCGAGCGCAGCTGATCGATCCAGATCGTCTGCACGATGCGGAACATCCAGCTG
>DASQSR010000370.1:0-7402 GCA_035642295.1 Allostellaceae bacterium
GAGGCGGAAGCCGCGCTCGCCCGCGTCCGCGCCGCCCTGCAGCGCATCGCCGGCTGAATTTTCCGAGCCGCAACCCGCGTCGCGGTTGACACGGGAATAACACAGCCGCCGGCGTGCCTGAAGCGTTCCTGCCCGGGGAACGCTCTCGGGGAGGCTGGTGTGGATGTTGATATGGCTGTAGCGCTGCGGCGAAGCGATTTCTTGGCGCGCCTTCGGGCGGTTCTGCTCTCCCCCAAACGGGCGTGGGGCTTCATTGCCGTCGAATCCGCCGATCCGACGGGACTCTACTTGCGCCTCGTGCTGCCGCTGGCGGCCATCCCGCCGCTGGCGAAGCTGCTGAGCTGGTCGCTGCTCTTCGGTTTCATCAGCTTCGGCAGGGCGGCGGCGGCGGCGGCGCTCGCCTGGGCCTTCAGCGCGGCAGGCGTGGCGATCATCGCGCTCGCCGCCGCCCGGCTTGCACGTTATTTCGAGGGCGAGGAACGTTTCGACCAGGCGCTGAAGCTCATCGCCTATTCGGCGACCGCAAGTTGGCTCGGCGGCATCTTCCGCCTGGTGCCGATCCTCGCCATCCTCAGCCCGCTGTGCAGCCTCTACGGCGTTTACCTCGTTTATCGCGGCGCACCGACGCTGCTCGAGATTCCCTCCGAGCGGGCGGCTCCCTATGCGCTCGCGGTCGCCGGCGTGGCCGTCGCGCTCTACTTCGCGTCGGCCGCGCTGGTCGCGGGGCTGCTCGGCATCGGCGCGTGGGGGATGGCTTAGGCGGAGCGCCCGGGGCATGACCTAGGACGGATAGGTGCGGCTCTCGCGGTTGCTTTGCAACCGCTGGCGGGCGACCCGTTCGATCGCTTTGCGATCGAACCCTGCGCGGCCGACCGCAGAGCGGTCGGCCGCGTTGCCCGGACGAAGGCGCTGGCGCGCCTTCGCCTAGACTAGGCGTATTTCCGCAGCTCGAGCTGGCCGATCTGGTTGCGGTGCACCTCGTCGGGCCCGTCGACGATGCGCAGCGCCCGGCCGTGGACATAGACGCGCGCCATGCCGAAATCCTCGGTGATGCCGGCGGCGCCGAAGGCCTGGATCGCCATGTCGGCGAGCCGGCAGAGCATGTTGGGAACGGCGACCTTGATCATGGCGATCTCGGCCCGTGCCGCCTTGTTGCCGAGCCGGTCCATCTTGTCGGCGGCGGCAAGCACGAGCAGGCGCGATTGGTCGATCATGATCCGCGCCTCGGCGATGCGCTCGAGCGTCACGCTCTGCTCGGCGAGCGGCCGGCCGAAAGTGACGCGCGCGCGGACGCGGCGGCACATCGCCTCGAGGGTGCGCTCGGCAAGGCCGATGGCGCGCATGCAATGATGGATGCGGCCGGGGCCGAGGCGGCCCTGCGCGATCTCGAAGCCGCGGCCTTCGCCGAGCAGCAGGTTGGCGCCGGGGACGCGCACATCCTCGAACACCACCTCGCCATGGCCGTGCGGCGCGTGGTCGTAGCCGAAGACCGGCAGCGCGCGCAACACCGTGACGCCGGGCGTCGCCTTGGGCACCAGGATCATTGATTGCCGCTTGTGCGGATCGGCATTGCCGGGATCGGTCTGGCCCATGACGATCAGAATCTGGCAGCGGCGGTCGGGCGCGCCGGTCGCCCACCATTTGCGGCCGTTGATGACGTAATGATCGCCGTCGCGGCGGATACTGGCGCGGATGTTGGTCGCGTCCGACGAGGCGACCTCGGGCTCGGTCATGGCAAAGGCGGAGCGGATCTTGCCCTCGAGCAGCGGCTCCAGCCATTGCCGCTTCTGCGCCTCGGTGCCGTAGCGCTCCAGCACCTCCATGTTGCCGGTGTCCGGAGCCGAGCAGTTGCAGGCCTCGGGAGCGAGCTCCGAGCGGCCCATGATCTCCGAGAGCGGCGCATAGTCGAGATTGGAGAGCCCGGCGCCGCGCGCGGAGTCCGGCAGGAAGAGGTTCCAGAGCCCGGCGCTTCGCGCCTTGTCCTTGAGCTCCTCCATCACCGACGAGGGCTGCCAGCGGTCGCCGGACGCGATCTCGGCCGCGTAGCGCGCCTCGTTGGGATAGATGTGCTGGTCCATGAAGGCGAGGAGCCGCTGCCGCAGCACCTCGACCTTGTCCGAGTAGCGGAAATCCATGCTGCACCTGCCATGCACTTGGGAGGCTCAGCCTAAGCCGGGCCACCGCATGACAAAAATGAATATTCGGCATATAAATTCATCGACATGCCGAATATCGCGACGCTCGACCTCAACCTGCTCGTCGTCCTCGAGGCGATTTACAGCGAGGGCGGCGTCACCCGCGCCGGCGACAAGCTGCATCTGACGCAGCCCGCCGTGAGCCATGCGCTGGCCCGGCTGCGCGGCCTCTTCGATGATCCGCTCTTCATCCGCGAAGGCCGCGCCTTGGTGCCGACGCCGCTGACGCGGAGCCTCATCGCGCCGCTGCGCCGCTCGCTCGCCGACCTCGGCCGGCTGCTCGGCGAGGCCGGGCGCTTCGATCCCGGCCGCAGCGAAGCGCGTTTCACCGTGGCGATGCGCGATCCCGTCGAGCTCCTGGTGCTGCCGCCGGCGATGGCGCGCATCGCGCGGCTGGCGCCCCAGGTCGATCTGCGCACCGTGCAGGTGGCGCGGCGCAATCTCGAGGGCGGTCTCGCCTCCGGTGCGCTCGATCTCGCCATGGACGTGCCGCTGCCCTTGCCGGAGCGGATCCGGCGGCAACGGGTCGCCGCCGATCGGCTGGTGGTGGTGCTGCGCCAGGGCCATCCGGCGCTTCGCCGCGGCTTCGACCTCGACGCTTATCTGGCGCAGCAGCATGTGATGGTGACGTCGCGGCGCACGGGACCCGGCTTCGAGGATCTGGTGCTGGCCGAGCGCGGCTTGCAGCGCCGCGTGCGGCTGCGCTGCCGCAATTACGGCGCCGCGTTCCGCCTCGTCAGCGAGACCGATCTCGTGCTCACCATGCCGGAGCGCTATGCCGGCGTGCTCAACCACGGCCTGGGCCACCGTGTTCTGCCGTTGCCGGCCGAGACGCCGACGATCGATCTCTATTTCTATTGGCACGAGGCCGTCGACAACGACGCCGCCAATCTGTGGCTGCGCGCGCTGCTGCACGAGGCCTTCGCCGATGCGCGCAGCGAGCGACAAGGGCAGGTTGATCAATCCATGCCCCGGACGGGGCGACAGCGAATGCCCCGGGCGAGTCGGTCGCCGTCGCGGCCGAAACGGCCGTAGAACATCGGCGATTTCAACGGCGTTCCGGCGCTTTTCGCGCGTCGCGTTCACGGCGGGTGCCGCGGTTCGCCGCTGCGTCATTTTGTCCACGGAACCATGGCGCCGCGAACGGCTCCGCGACATGTTGTTCGGCCAAGTCTAGACCGCGGAATTCAATCGCAAATCCACGACTGGGCGCGGTCGCGACGGAGGCTCGCTGCGCGCTTGCGCGACGATGTGCGGGGGTAGGAAGACGGCCGGTCCTGGCTGAACATGGCGGTATCAAGTCTGTAGAGGGGAAGAAGATGAAGATCGTTCCCGAGCGCGTCACCGTGATCCCCGATGCGCAGCGCAATGAGCTGACCGTGATCATGGAGGGATTCCGCCTCAGCCTGACGGGCGAGGAGGCGCGAGCGCTGAGCTATGCGCTGGTGCAGGGGGTGAGGCAGCTGTCGCCCGAGCCGGCGCGCACGTTTGCGTCGGGTCCGTCCGCAACGGTTTCGCCGAAGCCTCCGACCTCGGCCGAAGCGCCGGACGCCACGGCGAAATCGACCGGGAGCGCGGCCGAGGTCATCCGCTCACTCTCGGCCTGACGCGCTCGCGGCGACGGGAACGCGGTTGCGGTCCCGTCGCCCAAACCCCCGGCGTCGCAAGAAGAAGCCCGCGCGGCGGCCTGCGCCGCCGCTCGCGCCGGGACTTGCGTGCCCGGAGCCGCCATGATCAGCCAGCTCGCCAGCAGCTTCGCCAGCTATGCGCTTGTCGCCGTCGCTTATGCGAGCTTCGGCGGCTTGATGCGCCGGGCAACGCCGCGTCAACGGCAGATCGCCGTCGGCGCGATGCTGGGTGCGGCGGCGCTGGTCTCGGCGCTGGCACAACGCTATAGCGGCGAGCCGCTGCCGGTCGGCGATGATGTGGTGGTCGTCGGGCTCGCCGCCGGCTTCGGCGGTGGCCTCGCCAGCATTACGGCGGGGCTGATCGCGGCGGGAGCATTCCTGGGGCTGGGCAGCGGCCCGGCTTACCACGCCCTGCCCGAGATTCTCGTCGCCGGCGCCATCGGTGTCGCCGTGACCAAAGCCTTGCAACGCGAGGACGGCAGATTCGGGCTCAAGGAGCTGGCGGCGCTGGCGCTTTCGCTGACGCTCGGCGCGGCGGCGCTGGCGGCGCCGGCGCTCGCGGCGTCACCCGCCGAAACCATCGCCGCACTGGTCGGCCGCGTGCTCTTCGGCACGCTTGCGCTCGGCATCCTGCTGCTGCGCCTGGACGAGGCGGAGGGCCGTACCGGCGAGAGCCGGCGACGCTGGCGCGCCCTCGTCGCCAATGTCCCGGGCGCGGTGGTGCAGATCACCGCGACGGCCGCGGGCGAGCTGAGCTTTGCCTTCGACACTGCCGACGGCGCGCGCCTCTTCGGCGAGGGCACGCTGGGTTCGAGGCCGGACGCGACGCGGGTGCTGCAGTCGATCCATCCCAACGACCGCGTCGCCTTCCGTCGCTCGCTGGTCGATGCCGGCCATGCGCTGAGCCCCTGGTCGCATGAGTTCCGCGTCGTGCTCGCCGGCGGGCGACAGCGCTGGCTGTCCGGGCGCGCGATGCCGTTCCGCAAGCCGAACGGCGACATCCTCTGGGACGCGATCGTGATCAACGTGACCAGCCGGAAGGAGGCGGAGCAGGCGCTGCGCGGGAGCGAGGCGCTCTACCGTCTGCTGGCGGAGAACACGACGGAGATTCTGGGCCGGATCGGCGCCGACGAAGCCTGGAATTATCTCTCGCCGTCGGTGCGCGACATCCTCGGCTATGACCCACGCGAGCTCGTCGGCCGGCCGTGGCTCGGCCTTGTTGAGGCGGCCGATGCCGCGCGCGCGCGCGAAGTGGCGGCGAGCCTCGTCCCCGGCGGCTCCCCGATCACTTTCACCTACCGTATCCGTCACAAGGACGGACCGACGCTCTGGGTCGAGGAGACGCGGCGCCTCGTCGGCCGGAACGGCGACGAGCGGTTCGAAAGCATCAGCGTGCTCCGTCCGCTCGACAGCAAGCGCGCGGCGGTGCTTGTCGGCGCGGGCGGAGCTGCGGGCGATGATCAGCCGCAGTTCCTGCGCATGCTCGAAGCGGCAACCGCGGGGGTCATCGTGGTCGACCCCCACCGGGCGGGCCATCCGGTCGTGTTCGCCAACGAGGCGGCGGCGGCAATCACCGGCTCCAGTCGGGAGGAGCTTCTCGCAGGAACCTCGGAGGCACTGGCGGGGGCGGGCGCGAACGCCGAGATCGCCGGCGAGATCGCCGAGACGGTGCGCCAGCAACGGCCGCTCTCCACCACCTTCCTCAGCCGCCGCAAGGACGGAGCCCCTTACTGGGCGAAGCTCGACTTCAGCCCGGTGCGCGACGCCCAGGGGCGGGTCGACGCCTTTGTCGGCATCTTCTTCGACATCTCCGAGCAGAAGCGCGTCGAGACCGAGCTCCGCCGCGCGCGGGATGCGGCGGAAGAGGCGAACCAGGCGAAATCCGAGTTCATCGCCAATATCAGCCACGAGCTGCGCACGCCGCTCAACGGCGTCATCGGCTTCACCAACCTGCTGCTGAACGAGAACCTGCCGGCGGAGCAGCGCCGCTATGCGAGCTTCGCCCGCGATGCCGGCAGCTCGCTGCTCGCCATCATCAACAACATCCTCGATCTCGCCAAAATCGAGGCGGGCAAGCTGACGCTGGTCGAAGCCGATTTCAGCGTGATCGAACTCGCGGTGAGCTGCAACACGGTGGTATGGCACGCGGCGCGCGAGCGCGGACTCGACCTCAATTTCGTGCTGAAGCCCGATGTGCTGAGCCTGGTGCGCGGCGATCCCGACCGGATACGCCAGGTGCTGCTGAACCTCCTCAGCAACGCGATCAAGTTCACGGAGAAAGGCAGCGTCGTCCTGACCGTCGCCAAGGTCGAGGATCGACCGAGCGGCACCGTGCTGAGATTCTCGGTGACCGATACCGGAATCGGCATCGCCAAGGAGCAGCAGTCGCGGCTGTTCCAGAAATTCTCCCAGATCGAAGACAAGGCGGGGGTTTACCTGCGCGGCACCGGCCTTGGCCTTGCCATCTGCAAGAACCTGGTGGAGGGGATGGGCGGCGCGATCGGCATCACCAGCACGTCGGGCGTCGGCAGCAATTTCTGGTTCACCGTGCCGCTCAAGAGCCCGGCGGGCGCGGAGAAGCCGGTCGAGGCGAAGGCTGGCGCGAGCCGCGGGGCCCGCATCCTGCTGGTCGAGGACACGCCGATGAACCAGGAGCTGATGCTGACGCTGCTGCGCCGCGCCGGCCACGCTGTGGACGTCGCCGGCGACGGCGAGGCGGCGGTGGAGGCGGTCCGGCATGGCGCCTTCGATCTCGTTCTCATGGACGTGCAACTGCCGCGCCTCGACGGGCTGGCAGCAACGCGGGCGATCCGGCAGCTCGGCACGCCGGCCGCGCGGGCGCCGATCATCGCCATGACGGCGCGCGCTCTGCCGGGGGATGCGGAAAGGTGCCTCGCCGCCGGCATGTCCGATCATCTGTCGAAGCCGGTGGATGCCGCCGCCTTGCTGGCGACCATCGACCGCTGGGTCAACGGCGAGCGCAGCGACGGGGCTGAAACGCCTGCGGCGCCGAACGCCGCGCCTCAGGTCCAGGATCGCGCCGTGCTGCGCGACCTCGAAGCCCATCTCGGCCAGCGCAAACTCGATGAGCTGGTCGCGCGCGCGCGCGCCGAGCTGCCGCGCGTTCTCGGGGAGATGCGGCAGCATCGCTCGGCGCCGAAGCGGCTCGAGCGCGAGGCGCATGAGCTGGTGTCGATCGCCGGGACGGCGGGGCTGCAGGAGCTCGTCGAATGCGCGCGGGCGCTGATGGAAGTCTGCCAGGCAGGGAATGATGCAGAAATCGCCGCGAAGCTGGCCGCGACGGCCGATGCGGGAGAACGGGCGCTGGCGGCGCTCGCCGCGGATAACGCCCTCGGGGCCGAATGAGGCGCCCTATCGCCGCTTCGCCGCCTCGGCGATCTCCGACCAGCTGATGAGCTGCTCGGTGACCCTGGCGACGATGGCGGCGCGATCGCCCGGAGCCCCCGCGAGGGCGGCGTCGAGTGCGCCAAGGAGGCTGCGCGCCTCGTCGAGGGTCAGAGCGACGCGGTACCCGCCCATGAACAGCGTCAGCCCCGGGTCCTCCCTGACAACGCTGAT
>DASQSR010000371.1:0-4231 GCA_035642295.1 Allostellaceae bacterium
CCGGCCGGCTACACCAAGGCCGCGGAGAAACGAGCGCAAGAGGCGGTTTCGATCCGCATCGTGCCGCTTGACCGGTTGGAGAACTTCGATCCTTCCACTTGGCCGCGATGCAGGAATGACCGATGCAAGCATGGCCGGATCTTCTGGGACGGTTATCCGGAAATCAGTCTGGTGCGCCACGGATTCGGTGCTGCTCCAGATCACGCGTCGGGAAACACTTCGTTCGTGCACTACGTGGGAAAATGCGATCGTTGCGGGCGATTCCATGTGCGATGCGTCACCTGCGACGATCTTCTCTCGCTTCCTGAAGGCGACGACGACACCGGCCACCAGTGCCGCTGCAAGCCCCTGTGGTTCTGGCTGGCTTCCGTCGAACAGGATGAACACGGAAACAGATCCGCCGAACTGCACGCTATCCTGGGAAACGGTCAGATCATAACCGCAGATCGGCGGGCACTTTAGTTACTGCCGCGGCCTTCCACCCTGGCCGCGTATCATGCGGTACCGTGACCCGATGGCATGCGCCAATGGCTACGGCGAGGAAAATGTCCTCGGCTTCTCATCGCGTTGGAAGCGCCCGCGCCGCACCGCGGGCGCTTCTCCGTTTGCGCAATCGCGGGAATCGGCGCTTGCGGCGCCCGCCGGCGATGGCGTCTCGTCCGTCAGAGGCTCAGTAATCATCCTCTCTTCGGATGCCGCCGCGATCGCGTGACGGAAGCGACGCGACGACCAGCGCGGCATAGCATTTGAACCCGAGGACGTGCTCTAGCGCCACCCGCACCTCGTCGAGAAACGCTCCGGCGTCGCCCTCTGCGGGCTCGTCAAATCCGTAGTGGGAGAAGAGGTCGACCAGCGCTTTGCCGCGCGCCTCGTTGATGTGCTGCCAATCGCGATCGACGCCCCGTAGTTCTTTGCTGATGATGAGAGCATCGAGGTCGTAGCACTTGCGCAGAGCCGGGTTCTCGGGCGGCAGCGCTTGGAGCGACTCTGCGAGTTTCGACAGCGCGTGCGCGCTTCGTTCATTGCGCTTGTCCCCGGGATACTGATCCGCTTTTTGCCATCGAAAATCGGCGGCGCCTTCGGCTTCGTTGACGAGCAGCTTCCGGTAGTCCTTGATCTTTAACATGACAGTCTCCTCCTCTCCTCTCTCGTTGAAGTCATAGAAAAAGCAATCGGCATCCGGGCGAAATCGGCGATCGTGCGGATGCCCTCCGCGGTCGACTTCTTCTTGGTGCGTTCGGGTATCTGCAAAGCGTTGATCTCGACAAGGTCGAGACCGGTCTGCCTCTGGCGCATCTCGCCTGTGGTACTCGTTGGGCAAACCGCCGCCGGGGCGTGAGGCCCGGCCGCTTCGCAGGAAGCGCGAGGCATCGGCGGCCGCGATGCGCGCGTCACTTGGCTGGTCTCGCGCTCGAGCGGCTCGACCCGGCGGTTCTTGGCGTTCTCCCGGACTGGCCTCAAAATTGGCCCTCCATATTGGTCCCACCAAATTGGTATGACCATAATCCGGACAAAAAAGGAGCGCAAGGGAATTATTGCCAACTGGCCCGACCAAACGGGCTTCGGTGAAATCCCGTTCACGACGGATCACCCCGGCGCCAAGTCTCTCGTAGGGAGCCTCATGGATCGTTGCCGAGCGCCACTTCGGGTATTGTTTGGAGGGCGCGCTCGACTGCGAGTTTCGCGCCTTTGCTTCACTCCGCCTTATACGCTTGCAGTCATATTCACGAACCGCTCGCGCGTTATTACTCGCATTGTTACTCGCGTTTTTGCGGGGGCGCGTCGTGGACAGCGATGGAAAACTGAAGCAGCTTGCCGAGGTGGTCGTTCAGAAATATGGCGACGATGCGTTGGCTGTGGTCAGCGCGCGCATCGAGGGCCGGCTGTCGGTCCAGGACTATAACCTCGCGGCGCTGTGGTCGCTGGTGGCCGCCATCATTCACGCCCGCATGGGCGCCGCGAAGCCGCAACGCGGCATCCACGAAGACGTGCGGGAGATCGCCGCAGGGATCGTCATGACCCTGGCGCGCGAGGAGCCGCAGGCAGACCTCGACCTGCCCTAGGGTCCGGACGGCGAGCCCATACTGCACACGCCCCTTCTTCGCCGTTCCGCGCTAGACTGGCGCTTATGCCGCTTCGCCGCGCCTTGCTCGCCGCCGCGCTCTATCTTTGCGCCATAAGCGGCGCTTCTGCCGCATTGCTGTCGCCGTCGGATCGGCAAGCCTATGCCGCGGCCTTCGCTGCGGCGCGCGCCGCGAACTGGCCCGCCGCCCAGAACCTCGCCGCGGGCGCTCATGACCCTCTGCCGGCCAAGGTGCTGCAATGGCTCGAGCTGATGCACAGCGACACGGCGCGCTTTGCCGACATCATCGCCTTCGCCGATGCCAACCCGGGCTGGCCTCGGCTCGGCGCCCTCCGCCAGCATGCCGAGCAGGTGATGGACGATGTGCCCGACGCCGAGGTGCTCGCCTATTTCCGGGCGCACCCGCCGCTGACGCCCAAGGGCGAGCTGCGCGATGCCGCCGCTCTCGCCGCTTCCGGGCAGCGCCAGGCCTTGACGGCGCTCATCCGGCGGATGTGGGTGACGCCCGATCTCGGTCCCGACGACGAGCAGGCCGTCCTCGCGCGCTATGCCGACCTGCTGCGCCCCGAGGACGACGCCTCGCGGCTCGACCGGCTGCTCTGGGCAGGCCAGCCTTCGGCGGCGCGGCGCGAGATGCCGCGCGCGCCGGCGGCGTCACAGCTTCTGGCTGAGGCGCGCCTCGCGCTCGCCGAGCTCGACGACAATGCCGAGGCTCTGGTCGCGCGCGTTCCCGCACAGCTGCGCGGCGATCCCGGTCTCACCCTCGATCGCGTGCGCTGGTATCGCCGCAAGGACCGGCTCGAGGAGGCGGCGGCGCTGTTGCAGCCGCCGCCGCCCGACCTTGTCCGTCCCGCGGAATGGTGGCGCGAGCGCGACATTCTCGTGAGCAACCTCCTCGACGAGCACAAGGATCGGCTCGCTTACGCTCTCGCCTCCTGGCGGGGTTTGGGCGAGACGGGGGCGGCGGCGTTCGAGGCCGAGTTCCTGTCGGGCTGGATCGCGCTGCGCCGGCTCGACGATCCGAAATTGGCCTTGGCGCATTTCTCGCGGCTCTATGAAAGCGCAACGCTGCCCGCGAGCCAGGCGCGGGCCGCCTTCTGGCTCGCCCGCGCGGCCGACACCCTGGGCATGCGCGATACCGCCCGCCACTGGCTGACGGTCGCCGCGGCGCATGGGATCACTTATTACGGCCAGCTCGCCGCGGCGCGCCTCGATGCTGCCATCGCTCCCGAATTCCCGCCGGAGCCGCGCCCCTCGCCTGAGGACGTCGCCGCCTTCGACAGCCGGGAGCCGGTACGGGCGGCGTTGATGCTGGCCGAGATCGGTCAGGCGGACCTGGCGCGGCCCTTTGTCGTCGAGGCGGCGGCGGCGGCGCAGAGTCCCGTCGACGAGAAGCTGATCGCGACGCTCGCCGAGCAGACGGGCGCGCTCGACATCGGCATCGCCGCGGCCAAGCGCGCCGGAAGCGACGGCGTGCCGCTGCTCGCCGAGGGCTATCCGGTGATGAGCTTCGCGCGCCAGAGCGGCGTCGAGCCGCCGCTGGTGCTCGCGATCGCGCGGCAGGAAAGCGGCTTCGACAGCACCGCCGTCAGCAGAGCCGATGCGCGCGGCATCATGCAGCTTCTCCCCGACACCGCCCGCGACGTCGCGCGCTCGCTCGGCGTGCCGTTCTCCGCCGCTCGCCTCACCAGCGATCCCGCCTACAACCTCGCTTTGGGACAGGCTTTGCTCAATCGCCTGCTCGGCCGCTTCGGCGGCTCCTATCTGCTGGCGACCGCGGCCTACAATGCGGGCGCGGCGCGCGTCAGCCAGTGGCTCGATGCCTACGGCGATCCCCGCGACGGCGCCGTCGATCCCGTCGATTGGATCGAATCGATTCCTTACGCGGAGACGCGCAACTACGTCGAGCGCGTCCTCGAGAATCTCCAGATCTATCGCTTGCGGCTCGGCACCGGCGAGCGCGCCTTCCGCCTCGCGCAGGATCTGCGGCGCTGAGCTCGGCTCGGCGAGAGACCGTGTCCGGCGTCGGAGCGCGGCCGTCCTCAGGAGATACTTCGTTCTTCGGCCGTTCCCCAAGCGCGTTCAGTTCTTCAGAACCTGGCGCGCCAACACCAAAGCACTGTCGATCGTTCGGCGTGCGTCGGAACA
>DASQSR010000372.1:0-13678 GCA_035642295.1 Allostellaceae bacterium
GCGGGTGCTGACGCAACCGCTGACGCCGGCGCGACGACGCTGTGCGTCGCGCGGGGGCTCTCTCGGGTGCTGACGCAACCGCTGACGCCGGCGCGACGACGCTGTGCGTCGCGCGGGGGCTCTCGCGGTTGCTGGCGCAACCGCTGACGCCGGCGCGACGACGCTGTGCGTCGCGCGAGGGCTCTCGCGGGTGCTGGCGCAACCGCTGACGCCGGCGCGACGACGCTGTGCGTCGCGCGGGAGCTCTCGCGGTTGCTGGCGCAACCGCTGCCGCCGCCCCGACGTGCGCGTTGCGCTCGCGGGGGGCGTCGCGCGGTGCTAGAGCGCCTTCAAAATCGCGTCGGCGCTCGACACCTCGAAAGTGCCGGGCTTCTCGACATTGAGCGTCCTGACGACGCCGTCCTCCACGACCATGGCGTAGCGCTGCGACCGCTTGCCGAGGCCGTTGCCGCTGGCATCGAGCTCGAGCCCGACCGCACGGGTGAAGTCGCCATTGCCGTCGGCGAGCATCTGCACCTTGCCATCAGCCTTCTGATCCTTGCCCCAGGCATTCATGACGAAGGCGTCGTTGACGGAGAGGCAGGCGACGGCATCGACGCCCTTCGCCCGGATCTGCGCCGCCTTCTCGACAAAGCCGGGCAGATGCTTGGCCGAGCAGGTCGGCGTGAACGCGCCGGGGACCGCGAACAGCACCACCTTCTTGCCCTTGAAGAATTCGCCGGTGTCGACGTCCCTCATGCCGTCCGGCGTCATCTGTTTCAGCTTCACCGCCGGCACCTTGTCGCCAACCTTGATGGTCATGGCCCTTCCCTTCCTGATGCTTTGGTTGAGACGCCTTATGCCCTCGGGCGCGCCCCTCGGGTGGCACCATAGACCCTCGGCCGACGAAAATCACCCGGCCGCCGGAGGGGCTAGGGCAAGGCGCCCGCCACCTTGCCGGGATCGGCGGCGTCGGCCAGCGCCTGCAGCACCTGATCGGGCGTCAGTATCTCGGACAGCGCCCGCCCCTGTGGCAGCGCCGGGCCGTACACCGCGTTGAAGGGGATGCCGTAGCGGCCGAAGCTGCGGAGATAGGCGGCAATGGCGTCGCTGGGCCGCGTCCAGTCGGCGCGCATGGCGACGGTGCCGGGCTGATCGAGGCGACGGCGCACCTCCGGCTGGTCGATCACCAGCTCTTTGTTGACCTTGCAGGTGAGGCACCAATCGGCGGTAACGTCGACGAAGACGACATCCCCTCTGCGGACGAGCCGATCGATCTCGGCGCGGTCGAAGGGGTGCCAGAAGGCACCGCTTGCCGCCGGCAAGGCCGGGGGCGATGCCAGCACCGCCGGGACGAAGAAGCTCGCCAGCACCAGCGCCGCAACCCAGCCGCGGCGCGCTGCCGGCCGGCGCAGCACGACCAGCGCTGCCGCGCTGGCGACCATCAGCGCGCCGACCGTCGCGGCCGCGGCAAGGCCGATCTCGCTCGCCAGGACCGCCACCAGCCAGAGCGCCGTCGCCGCCAGCGCCAGGCCCAGCACGCGGCGCAGCACCAGCATCCAGCGTCCGGGCCGCGGCATCGCCTCGGCCAGACGCGGCAGCGCCGCCACCAGCAGGTAAGGCGCCGCAAGGCCCAGGCCCAGCGCGAGGAAGACAGCGAGGATCTCGAACGGCCCGGCAGCCAGCGCGAAGCCCACGGCCGTGCCGAGGAAGGGCGCCGAGCAGGGCGTCGCCAGCAAGGTGGCAAAGGCTCCGACGGCGATATTGCCGAGGAGCGTCGCACCGTCGCCGTGGCTTCCGACGGCAGCCAGCCAGGCCGGGAGCGGCACCTCGAACGCGTCCCAGAGATTGGCGGCGAAAAGCGTCAACAGCGTCACCATGAAGACGAGGAACAGCGGCTGCTGGAACTGCACGCCCCAGCCCGCGGCGACCCCCGCCGATTTCAGCCCCACCATCGCCGCGGCGAGCACCAGGAACGAGAGGATCACCCCCGCCCCCGTCGCCAGGAAGCCGCGACGCAAGACCGCCCGCGGCTTGCCCTGCAGCCCGACGACCGAGAGCAGCTTGATCGACAGCACCGGCAGCACGCAGGGCATGAAATTGAGAATGAATCCGCCCAGCAACGCCAGCGGCAGGATGCGCAGCAGCAGTCCGAAATCGGCGGGCGGCGGCCCGGCCACAGGGGCGATGGTGCCGGCCAGCATGCGATCGCCATCGACCAGCGTCACGGCCAGCGGATGCCCGACCAACCGGTCGAGCACCCGCGGCGCCGCGGAAACGGGAATCCGCAGCAGCGCCTGCCCCGGAGAGTCCGTTGCCGCCAAGTGCGGCGCACCGAAGGCAACCTCGGCCGGTCCCTCGACGAAGGCGTCGGGCGCCAGCAGCGGCGCGGCGGTATCGACGCGCAGCTCCAGCACCGGCTTCCTGCCCGGCACGAGCACCGCCGCGGCGAGCGCCAGGCCGGAGCCCCGGCCGTCGCCGGGCACGCGCGCGGCATAGCGGGCGATGAGTGCGCCATAGGACGCGCCGCCCGCCGGCGGCGGTCCTGCCGGCACGTCGAGGGTGAGCACGGTATTGTAGGGGACGCAAATGTTGCTGCAGGTGAGATAGCTGAGCGCAAGGCGCAGCCGCGTCGCCTCTCCCGGCCGGACCAGCCGGGCAGCGATGGGGAAGACGACGTCGCCGGTGTAGCCGACGGTCTCGAGACCCTGAACCGAGAAGCGCCGCGGCGCCGGCCATGCCATCTGAGTGCCGGCGAGATTGGTAGAGCCGGCCCAGTCGAGGTGCGGCGGGTAGCCCGCATCGCCGGGCGAACGCCAATAGATCTTCCAATGCGGCGCCAGCCGAAACTGGAGACCCAGATCGAGCGCCGCCCGATCCCCGACCGACGGCGAAGCGGCGACCAGCCGCACTTGCCCCTGATCGGTGACGAACCAGTCCGAAGCGCCTCCGGCCGCCCGGGCCGGCGCAAGCGCCAACAGCGATAGCAGCACGGCGCCGACCAGTCCCCAGGCGCCATAACGGCGCCGCAATCCACGCTTATCGTTCATTCTGCGTTCCCGACACGCGGATTATATAATAGGGCTTCGCCGGTCGCCCCACGGTCACGAATGTGGCATCGGACGAGGGGACCCCTGGCAACGCCGTGCTTGCAAGGGTTCCCGCCGGCGCTTATGTCAACATCAGGACGCCCATGAAGACCTCGGTCACCTCGCTCGCCGGCCAACTCCTCATCGCCATGCCGCAGATGCAGGACCACCGCTTCGTGCGCTCGGTCATCTTTCTCTGCGCCCACAACGAGGAGGGCGCCATGGGCCTCGTCATCAACAAGGTGATCGACAGCGTCACCCTGCCGGAGCTGCTGGACAAGCTGGGCATTCCCGCCGCCGGACTCTCCGGCGCGGTGCGGGTCCATGCCGGCGGCCCGGTCGAGGAAGGGCGTGGCTTCGTGCTCCATTCGGACGATTACGTCGAGGAGAACACCCTCGTCGTCGGCAAGATGGCGCTCACCGCCACGCTCGACATCCTGCGCGCCATCGGGCGCGGCAGGGGGCCGCGCAAGAGCCTGCTGGCGCTGGGCTATGCGGGCTGGGGCCCGGGCCAGCTCGATGCCGAGATGCATGACAATGGCTGGCTGCACGTACCGGCCGACGAGGCCATCGTCTTCGATGGCGAGATCAACGACAAATGGCAGCGCGCGCTGGCGAAGCTCGGCGTCGATCCGCTGTCCTTGTCGGGGGACGCAGGACACGCGTAGAAACGCTCGCGCCGGGTGAGGGTGCGCCGAAGCTCGGCTCGCCGCCACCGTGCGGCTCTCGCGGTTGCTATCGCGACCGCTGTCGCCGCCGCGGATGACCGCGCTGCGCGCGTTCACTGAGCGGCTTGCGCCTTGGCCCAGCTGTCGCGCAGGCCGACGGTGCGGTTGAAGACAAGCCGCCCCGGCCGCGAGTCGGGATCGCGGCAGAAATAACCCTGCCGCTCGAACTGCACCGCCTCGTCCCGATTATCGCCGGCCAGCGACGGCTCGACACGCGCGTCGGACAGGACTTCGACCGAGTTTGGGTTGAGATCGGCCATGATGTCGCCGTCGGCGCCGGGGTCCGGCCGCGCGAACAGGGTGTTGTAAAGCCGCACCTCGGCGGGGACGGCATGGGCCGCCGCGACCCAATGGATCGTGCCTTGCACCTTGCGTCCATCGGGGGCGCTGCCGCCGCGGGTCGCCGGATCGTAGGTGCAGCGCAGCTCCACCACCTCGCCCGCGGCATTCTTCACCGCTTCGCGGCAGGTGACGAAATAGGCGAAGCGCAGGCGCACCTCGCGCCCGGGCGCGAGGCGGAAGAACTTCTTGGCCGGCACCTCCATGAAGTCGTCGCGCTCGATGAAGAGCTCGCGGCCAAAGCGGATCCGGCGGGTCCCGGCAGCGGGATCCTCGGGATTGTTGACGGCGTCGAGTTCTTCGACCTGTCCTTCGGGATAGTTCTCGATCACCAGTTTCAGCGGCCGCAGCACGGCGAGGCGCCGCGGCGCCGAGCGGTTCAGATGCTCGCGGATGGTGCTCTCCAGCAAGGCGAGGTCGACGATGCTGTTGGCGCGCGCCACGCCGACGCGGCGGACGAACTCGCGCAGCGCCGCCGCCGGCACGCCGCGCCGGCGCATGCCGGCCAAGGTCGGCATGCGCGGATCGTCCCAGCCCTGGACATGGCCCTGCTGCACGAGCTGCGTCAGCACTCGCTTCGACAGCACGGTGTAGGTGATGTTGAGCCGCGCGAACTCATATTGCCGCGGCCGCGACGGCGCCGGGAGATTGTCGAGGAACCAGTCGTAGAGCGGCCGGTGATCCTCGAATTCGAGCGTGCACAGCGAATGGGTGACGTGCTCGATTGCGTCCGACTGGCCGTGCGCGAAGTCGTAGGTCGGATAGATGCACCACGCTGTTCCGGTGCGGGGATGCTCGGCGTGGAGAATGCGATAGAGCGTCGGGTCGCGCAGATTGATGTTGCCGGCCGCCATGTCGATCTTGGCGCGCAGCACGCGCGCGCCGTTGGGAAACTCGCCGGCGCGCATGCGGCGGAAGAGATCGAGGTTCTCGGCGATACTGCGGTTGCGGTAAGGGCTCTCCTGCCCCGGCTCGGTCAACGTACCGCGCAGCCGCCGCATCTCCTCGGGCGACAGGTCGTCGACATAGGCCTTGCCGGCGCGGATGAGATGCTCGGCCCAGTCATAGAGCTGCTCGAAGTAGTCGGAGGCGTGATGGAGGTGAACGCCCCAGTCGAAACCGAGCCAGCGGACGTCGCGCTCGATGGCGTCGATATACTCCTGCTCCTCCTTGGTCGGATTGGTGTCGTCGAACCGCAGATGGCAGCGCCCGCCATACTCCTCGGCGACGCCGAAATTGAGGCAGATCGACTTGGCGTGACCGATATGGAGATAGCCGTTCGGTTCCGGCGGAAAGCGCGTGACGATGCCGTCGATGCGCTTGGCGGCGAGGTCGGCCTCGACGATGTCGCGGATGAAGTCGCGCCCGGCTTCCGCCGCCGTCTCGGTTATCGCCATCTCACCTCGCTCATTTTGCGCGGAGACTAGTCGCCGTCGCGCGCCCTGCCAAGCACGCGCCGCGCGCGCTCACCCCTCGCCGCGCCATTCGTCGCGCAGCAGGCCGAAGAGCACATGGTCCTGCCAGCGGCCGTCGATGCAGAGATACTCGCGCGCATAGCCTTCCTCGCGAAAGCCGGTCTTGAGCAGGAGCCCGCGGCTCGGCGCGTTGTGCGGCAGGCAGGCGGCCTCGACGCGGTGCAGCTTCAAGCGCTGGAAGGCGAAGGCGAGGATGAGCTGAAGGCCCTGCGTCATGTAGCCACGACGGGCGAAGCGCTCGCCCACCCAGTAGCCGAGGCTGCCGGTCTCGGCGACGCCGCGCCGCACGTTGCTGAGGCCGATGCCGCCGACCAGCGCCCCATCCTCGACCCGGCACAGGAAGAAGCTGTAGCCCTGGTCGGTGCGCCAGTCGATAGCGCCGCGCTGCAGCCGCCGGCGAAAGGCGGCACGCGTCAGCGCATCGGCGGACCAGCTCGGCTCCCACGGCGTCAGGAACCGGCGCGACTCGCCGCGCAGCGCCGCCCAGGCCTCCCAGTCACCGCGCTCCGGCGGGCGCAAGAGGACGCGGTCGCCGACCATGCGCAGGCTCGGCGGCGCGGTGCCGAAGAAGCGTGGCAGGCGGAGCAGGTCCGATGCCAAGCCGATCCCTCCGTCAAGCGCCGAGGCGCTCGCGCAGCCGCGCATAGGGCTCGACCCGGCCGATCGGCCCAAGCGCAGCGATGGTCGGCGGCGCCGTTCGCAGCCGGCGCGCGACGCGCTCCACCGCGCCATCATCGACGGCGTCAATGCGGCTCACCATCTCGCTCATGTCGAGCGGGTGGCCGAAGACCAACATATGAGCCGCCTGCTGCTCGCAGCGGGCGGTGGTGCTCTCGAGCGACATCAGCAGGCCGGCCTTGAGCTGAGAGCGGGCGCGCTCCAGCTCGGCCGGCGTCAGTCCCTGGGCAAGGCCGCGGATCTCGTCGCAGAGCACCGGCATGAGCTCCTCCACCTCCTCCTCCCCGGTACCGGCATAGACGCCGAAGAGGCCGCCGTCGCTATAGGCGTGGGTGAAGGAATAGATGGCGTAGACGAGGCCGCGCTTCTCGCGGATCTCCTGAAAGAGCCGCGAGGACATCCCGCCGCCCAGCGCCGAGGAGACAACCGAGGCAGCGTAGTAATCAGGATCGCCGAAGGGGAAACCGGGAAAGCCCAGCACCACATGCACCTGCTCGAGATCGCGCGACTCGCGCAGCTCGCCGCCGATATAGCGCGCCGCCTCGCTGCGGGCGGCGCGCTCGAGCGGCAGCCCGGCGAAAGCGGGCTCCGCCAGCCGCACCAGCGCGTCGTGATCGACGTTGCCGGCGGCGACGAGCAGCATGCCGCGCGCCGCGTAGTGGCGGCGCATATACCCCGCCACGGTGTCGCGGTCGATGCGGCGGATGATCTCGCTACGGCCCAGCACCGGACGGCCCATGGCCTGGTCGGGGAAGGCGCGCTCCTGGAAGAGATCGAAGATGATGTCGTCCGGCGTGTCGTTGGCCTGGCCGATCTCCTGCAGGATGACGGCGCGCTCGCGCTCGAGCTCCTTGGCATCGAAGACCGAGTGCTGGAGGATGTCGGCGAGAATGTCGACGGCAAGCGCCAGATCCTGCTTCAGCACCTTGGCGTAATAGGCCGTGTGCTCGCGCGAGGTGTAGGCATTGAGATGCCCGCCGACCGCCTCGATTTCGGCGGCGATGTCGAGCGCCGAACGCCGCTCCGTGCCCTTGAAGGCCATATGCTCGAGCAGATGCGCGACACCGTTGATCTGCGACGGCTCGTGGCGCGTGCCGATATCGACCCAGACGCCGATCGATACCGTCTCGACGCTGTCCATGCGGTCGGTCAGGACGCGCATGCCGTTCTTGAGCTCCGTCACGCGCACGGTCATGCCGCTCCTCCTTCACCGATCGGCCGCGCCTTTGCGCGCACGTAATCCTGGACGGCGGCCAAGTCGTTGGCGAGCCGCGGCCGACGCTCCGGCCGATGCATCAGCTCGGCGAGCCGCGCCGGCAGCGCCGGGCGGATGCCCGTCGCCTCGACCACGGCCTCGGGAAACTTTGCCGGATGGGCGGAGGCGAGCGCCACCATCGGGACGCCCGCCTCGCGCCGCGCCGCTTTCGCCGCGGCGACGGCAATGGCGCTGTGAGGGTCGAGGAGCTCGCCGGTCTCGCGCCAGGTTTCGGCGATCGAGCGCCGCGTCGCCGCGTCATCGACGCGGCAGGCGGAGAACAGCGCCCGCGCCGCGCGCCACGCCTGCTCATCGGCCGGCAGCGTGCCGGTGTCGCGGAAGGCGCCGATCGCCGCCGCCACCGCGGCGCCGTTGCGGCCCTTCAGCTCGAAGAGCAGCCGCTCGAAATTGCTCGAGACCTGGATGTCCATGCTCGGCGAAAGGGTGGGCGCCACCGGCTCGATGGTCATTGCGCCCTGGTTGATGAAGCGCGCCAGAATGTCGTTGCGGTTGGTACCGATGACCAGCTCGGCGATCGACAGCCCCATGCGACGCGCGGCATGGGCGGCATAGACATTGCCGAAATTCCCGGTCGGCACGGCAAAGGACACCGGGCGCTCGGGTGCCCCCAGCGCCACCGCGGCGGCGACGTAGTAGACGAGCTGCGCCATGATGCGCGCCCAGTTGATCGAGTTGACCGCCGAAAGGTTGAACGCCTTGCGGAACGACGTATCCGCGAACATCGCCTTCACCAAATCCTGGCAGTCGTCGAAGCTGCCTTCGATGGCGATGGCATGGACGTTGACGGAGGGGACCGTGGTCATCTGCCGGCGCTGAACCTCGGAGATGCGGCCCTCGGGATAGAGGATGAAGACGTCGATCGCGGCGCGGTCGCGGCAGGCCTCGATCGCCGCCGAGCCGGTATCGCCGGACGTCGCGCCGATGATGGTGACCCGCCGGCGCCGTCGCGCCAAGACGTGATCAAAGAGCGGCCCCACCAGTTGCAGCGCGTAATCCTTGAACGCCAGGGTTGGGCCGTGAAAGAGCTCCATCAACCACAATTCGGGGCCGAGCTGCTTCAGCGGCGCCACGGCAGTGTGGCCGAAGCCCGCATAGGCGCCGGCGATCAGCGAGCGTAGCGCGCTCCCCTCGATCTCGCCGCCGATGAAGGGGCCGACCACAGCCTCGGCGATCCCGGCATAGGAATGCCCCCGCATGCGACGGATCGCGTCGGCATCGAGGCGCGGCCACTCCTCCGGCATGTAAAGCCCGCCATCGGGCGCTAGCCCGGCGAGCAGCACGTCCTCGAAGGAAAGGCGCTCCGGCGGTGTCCGGACGTCGCGGGTACTGACGTAGCGCACGAAATTACCAAGGGCTTGGGCCGAAGGGGGTGCAGCCTATCGCCCCGGGGACCCTGCCGCAACTCTGCGCCAAATCACTTCTGCGCCGCTTTGGGCGGCGCGACCTGGGGCCCCTTGTCGGGGTCGAAGGCGCAGCTGACCTGGCCGTAGCCCTCGTTCTGACGGAAGTCGAGCACGACGGTATAGCGGCCGCCGCCCAGCGGCGCCGATTCGTGCTCGCCGACGCCGTCGTAGCCGAGCGCCCTTGCCTTGCGCTCGCAGGCGACGACCGCAGGGTTGGTGAGAACGGGCCCATCGGAATTGAGGAAGGGAATCCAGGAGCAGGCGCCGAGCAGCGGCAGCAGCGCCAGGGCGGCGACCGCGGCAGCGCCGCCGGCGGCGCGCTCAGCCCTCGACATAGCGCGTTTCGAGATGGCGCTCATAGGTCTTGGCATCGAGCGGCCGGCCTGTCGCCTGCCGAATGATCTCCGCTGTCGCATAGCGCGACCCCTTGCGATGGACGTGCTCGCGCAGCCAGGCGAGAAGCGGCGCGAAATCGCCGCGGGCGATGCCGGGCAGGATGCGCGGATCGGCGCGTTTGGCGGCGTCGAAGAGCTGGGCCGCGGTCATCGCCCCCAGCGTGTAGGTCGGGAAATAGCCCCAGGCGCCGTCGTACCAGTGAATGTCCTGCAGGCAGCCGTCGCGATCATTGCCGGGGGCGATGCCGACGAGCCCGCGCATGCCTTCGCGCCAGGCGCCGGGCAGCTCCTCGGGCGCGAGCTCGCCGGCAATCATCGCCCGCTCGAGCCGATAGCGCAGAAGGACATGGGCGGGATAGGTCACCTCGTCGGCATCGACGCGGATGAGGCTGCGCGCGACCCTGGTGTTGAGGCGGTAGAGATTCTCCGCCTCCCACGCCGGCCCCACGCCGTGGAACGTCTTGCGCAGCAGCGGCGCGGCGAACTCCATGAACTCGCGCGAACGGCAGGCCTGCATCTCCACCAGCAGCGACTGGCTCTCATGGAGGCTCATGCCGCGGGCGTTCCCCACCGGCTGCCGGCGCCAGGCCTCAGGCAGGCCGCGCTCATAGAGCGCATGCCCGGTCTCGTGCAGCACGCCCATCAGCGCGCGGCTGAAATCGGCCTCGTCATAGCGCGTGGTGAGGCGCACATCGTCGGGCGTGCCGCCGCAGAAGGGATGAAGGCTGATGTCGAGCCGCCCATGTCCGAACTCGAAGCCGAGCCGCTCCATCAGCTGCATCCCGACCCGACGCTGCGCCTCGATCGGGAAGGGTCCGGGGAGCGGCAGCGGCGGCGGGCGGCGCGCCTGGCGCGCCAACGCGCGGTCGATGAGGCCGGGCAGCATGGCGGCAAGATCGTCGAAGACGCGGTCGATCGCCTCGGTGCGGCCGCCGGGCTCGTACTCGTCGAGCAGCGCCTCGTAAGGGCTGGTGCCGAGCCGAACCGCCTTGGCGGCGGCGACGTCACGGACGAGGGCGAGCACGCGCTTCAGCGCCGGCAGCACGGCGGCGAAATCACCGGCGGGCCGCGCCTCGCGCCAGCGCATCTCGCAGGCCGAGCACGCCTTCGACAGCGCGGCGACGAGATCGCCCGGCACCGCAGTCGCATGGAGCCGCAGCCGCTCCATCTCGGCAAGGTTGGCGCGCTGCCAGTCATCGAGATCGTTCTGCGCCTCGGCACCGGCGACGAGATCGGCCATGGCGGGATCGGTGAGGATCTCGTGGCACACCACCTTGAGCGTCGCCAGCTGCTCGGCGCGGGATTCGGCGCCGCCTACCGGCATCAGCGTGGCGCTGTCCCATTGCAGCATCGCTGTCGCATCCTGCAACGCGCCGAGCCGCCCGAAGCGGGCTGCCAGGGTCTTATAGGGCGTGACGCTCACGAGCGGCTCCTTCGGCGCGGTGGCGGCGGACGAAGAGGATGTAGATGACGGCGAGCGCCACCGCCAGCGCGTACCAGGTAATGGCGTATTGCAGGTGGTTGTTAGGGAGCGTGAGCCGGGTCTGGCCGCCGATGGGCAGGCCACCGGGATTGGGCGTCGCGTCGGCATCCATATAGAAAGGCAGCACGCGGCCGAGATGCGCCACCCGCGCCATGGCCGGAAGGTCGACCCAGATCCAGTAGTTCCGCTCAACGCTGTTGTCGGGGAGAAACCAGGCCGGCTTGCCCTGCGGCGCGAGGCGCAGCAGGCCCGTCACCGTCACCTCGCCCGCAAGCTCGCCGGCGGCGCGGCTCGCCGGCGCTTTGCGGTCCTCGGGAATGAAGCCGCGATCGACCATCAGCACGGCGCCGTCGGCGAGGCGGAGCGGCGTGATCACGTGATAGCCGGGATGACCGATGTCATCGGTGGCGCCGAGGAAGAATTCGTGGTCGTTGAGGAAGGTGCCGGTGGCGGCGATATGGCGATATTCGCGGCCCTCGGCCGCCGCGAGCGAACCCGGCACGGCAATGGGCGGCGCCGTCACCGCAGCCTGGCGCTCGGCGATGAGGCGCTCCTTCCAGGAGAGACGCTCGACCTGCCAGGTACCGAGCCCGAGCAGCAGCAGGAAGCCCAGAAAGGCGAAGACGCTCGGCCAGAGCAGAGATTTCCGAGGAGACATGCAATCGTCGACAAAGCGCCGCCGCCCGCAGCGGCCTCGGGGCCGCGCCGGCGGCAACAGCGGGCAACGGCAAGCTACGCGTTTTGGCGCGAAAGGCAAGGCTTGGCCGCACGGGTCACGCGTGCGGAACGTCGCCGGTGCCGCTATAGTCGCGCAAACGAGGAGAGGTCGATGAGGCGCGCTGCCGGTTTCGTCGTGCTGCTGACGGCGGTGATCACCACCTGCTCGCAGCAGCCGATGACCTTCTACAATCCCAATACCGGCGCCACCGAGGTGTGCACGGCCACCGATATCGACCCGATGGGCGACAATTGCGTCGCCACCTTGAAGCGCGCCGGCTGGACGGAAACGACCGGGCCCATCATCGTCCGCGAGAAGCCGCCGACGACCGCGCCGGACTAGAAGCCGGTCGGCGCGCCGAGCTCGCGGTGCCGATACTGGAGCGCGATCAGCCCGGCTTTCAGCGGACGCAGCAGCAGGATGGCGCCGCCGATCACCAGCGGCGTCCATAGCACAGCGTGAACCCAGAGCGGCGGCGAGAACAGCGCCTCGACGAGAATGGCGAGGCCGACGGTGAGCGCACCGAGAATGAAGACGACGAAGACAGCCGGCCCGTCGCCGGCATCATGGGCGCGGAGATCGAGACCGCAGCGCGCGCATGCCGGCGCTACCGTCAACAGACCGGAATAGAGCCTGCCTTGACCGCAACGCGGGCAGCGGCAGAGCAGCCCGGCGACGAGCGGCGAGACCGGCGGGTAGAAGCGCTCGCTCAACCCGCGCCGGCTGCCCCGCTGCCGCCCCACCAGTAGACGCAGATGAAGAGGAACAGCCAGACGACGTCGACGAAGTGCCAGTACCAGGCCGCGGCCTCGAAGCCGAAATGATGGTCCGGCTTGAACTGGCCCGCCCGCGCGCGGAAGAAGTTCACGAGCAGGAAGGTGGTGCCGATGATGACGTGGAAGCCGTGGAAGCCGGTCGCCATGAAGAAGGTCGAGGGGTAGATCCCCTGGGTGAAGCCGAAGGCGGCGTGGCTGTACTCGTAGGCCTGCAGGCAGGTGAAGGTGATGCCGAGGAGGACGGTGAGGCCGAGCCCCTGGATCAGTCCCTTGCGATCGTTCTCGAGCAGCGCGTGGTGGGCCCAGGTGACGGTCGTGCCCGAGGTCAGCAGGATCAGCGTGTTGAGGAACGGGATCTCCCAGGGATCGAAGGGATGAATGCCCTTGGGTGGCCAGACGCCGCCGACCGGGAAGAGGCTCGAGCTGAAGAACGCCCAGAAGAAGGCGGCGAAGAACATCACCTCGGAGGCGATGAAGAGCGCCATGCCGTAGCGCAGGCCGATCTGCACCACCGGCGTATGATGTCCCTCGACCACGGCCTCGCGGATGACGTCGCGCCACCACATGAACATGATGCAAAGGACGCCGATCAAACCCGGCGCGATCGCCCAGATCGGTCCGCCATGCATGTAGAGGACGGCGCCGCCGAACATCAGCCCGGCGCAGAGCGCGCCGAGGAGCGGCCAGGGGCTGGGATCGACCAGGTGGTAGGGGTGCTTCGGCTCGCTGTGCGCGGTGCTCACGGCGTCGTGAGTGGTGCTCATGGCTTGCCCTCTGGCGAAAGATCGGTGGTGACGAAGTCGGGATCGACGAACAACGAGGCGGCGCGAGGCGCCGGAGCGGTGATGCAGTGGCGCGGGCGGCAGCGCATCAAAACGCCCCCATCTTGACCAGCGCCAGGACGTAGAACAGCGCGACAAGCCCGAGCAGCACCGCGAGCAGCGCCCGGTTTCGCGCGCGCTGTTGGCGCTGGGGGTCGTCGGCCATGGTCAGCATCGCTCTAGACGCTGCCCAGAATGCCGGCACCGGCCGGCGCCCGATCGATGACCAGGAGCGCGAACAGCAGGAAGAGATAGAGGATCGAAAAGGCGAACATCTGCTTGGCGCTGCGCTCGGTCTCATCGCGCCAGACGCGGATGGCCGCGAAGGTGAACAGCGCCGAAAGCGCCAGCGCGGCGGCGCCGTAGAGAGCGCCGGCGACGCCAATCAGCGCCGGCGCCAGGGTCAGCGGCCAGAGCAGGAGGGTATAGGCGAGCATCTGCTTCTTGGTCTCGCGCGCGCCCGCGACCACCGGCAGCATGGGAACGCCCGCCCGCGCATAGTCGCCGGACCGGTAGAG
>DASQSR010000373.1:0-6138 GCA_035642295.1 Allostellaceae bacterium
GAGCGGTTGTCGTCGTAGCTGTAGTTCCAGACGGGGACGAGCCGCCGGACATTGGCCCTGTCGATCTGCGTCAGCGGGCTGTAGCGCTGCAGATTATAGCCCATGCCGTAGTTGACCACGTCATGGGTATCCGTCGCCCCCTTGGCCAATTCCTCCGCGGTCTGCGCTCGCGCGCCAAGCGGCAGCAGCGCGGCCAGCGCGGCCGCGACGAGAAGCCTCCTCATGGTTTCCTCCCCGGTTGCCTTCACTACTTTATGTGCGCACGGAACCGTTAGCGTGCGCGCCAGGCCCGGAAGCTTGCTCACGTCGCTGCAAACCGATCGGCCCGGAGCGCTCGCCAGCGGCGATCAGCATCCGCCCAAAGAGCGCCAATGGGGAACCCCTACTAAAGTGTTAGATTGCCGCCTCAACCAAAGCGCGGTAGCGTTACGCCACAATAAGGGGAGGCTGCGGGGCAGGCGCGCGCGCCGCCGCAGCCAGGGAGGAAGGCATGGCGACGCTCAAAATCAACGGCAAGAGCTATGGAGTGGCCGCGGCCGGCGACACGCCGCTGCTGTGGGTCATCCGCGAACATCTCAAGCTGACCGGCACCAAATTCGGCTGCGGCGCCGGCCTCTGCGGCGCCTGCACCGTGCATCTCGACGGCGAGGCCGTGCGCTCCTGTCAGACGGCGCTCAGCGACGCCGTCGGCAAGCAGATCACCACCATCGAAGGCCTCGGCGCGCACGGTCCGCACCCGCTGCAGAAGGCGTGGGTCGCCGAGCAGGTGCCGCAATGCGGCTACTGCCAGTCGGGACAGATCATGCAGGCGGCGAGCCTTCTGTCCAAGAACCAGGACCCGACGCTCGACCAGGTGGTCGACCACATGAACGGCAATCTCTGCCGCTGCATGACCTATAGCCGCATCCAACGCGCCATCCTGCGCGCCGCCGCCGAGATGCGCGGCCAGGCCCAGGGCCAGGGCGCAAGGAGGGCCTGATCCATGGACACGATCGACAGAAGCGCGAACGACGCAACGCTGAACCGGCGGTCCTTCCTGGTCGGCTCCGTCGCCACCGGTCTCGCCTTCGGCTACAGCGCGGTGCCCGGGCTTGCGGCGGCGCCGACGGCCGGGGATTTCGAGCCGACGGTCTGGTACACCATCGCACCCAACGGCACCGTCACCGTCATCGTCGGCAAGTCGGAGATGGGGCAGCACGTTTCGAGCGCCATGGCGCAGCTCATCGCCGAGGAGCTCGAAGCCGACTGGAAGGATGTGCGGATCAGCTTTCCGACCAACGATCCCAAATACAACGACCCCGTTCTGGGCGCGCTGATCACCGGCGGCAGCTGGAGCGTCCATTATAACTTCGACGCGATGAGCCGCGCCGGCGCCGCCGGGCGGATCACGCTCATCGAGGCCGCCGGCGAGATGCTTCACGTGCCGGCCAGCGAGCTGCGCGCGCAGAATTCGCGCGTCCATCATGACAAGTCGAACAAGTCGGTCAGCTATGCGCAGATCGTCGCCGGCGGCAAGGCGCGCAAGGTCTGGTCGCCGGACGAGCTGAAGGCGATCACGCTGAAGACGCGCGAGCAGCGTACCCTTGTCGGCAGGTCCGTGCCGCAGCTCGACGTCCCGCCCAAGACCAACGGCACCGCCGTCTACGGCATCGACGTCTTCCTGCCCGGCATGGCGTACGGCAAGCTGGCGCTGCCACCGGTGCGCTACGGCGCGACGGTCAAATCGGTGGACGACAGCGCGGCGAAGAAAGTGCCGGGCTTCCTGAAGGCGGTGGTGCTCGAAGACAAGACCCAAACGATAACCGGCTGGGTCGCTGCCATCGCCACCACCTATGAAGGGGCGATGCAGGCGGCCGACGCGCTCAAGATCGACTGGGACAAGGGGCCCAATGCAGGGGTCTCGTCCGACTCGATCCTGGCCGAAGCCAAGCGCCTGCAGCAGGAACCCGGGGCCGGCCTCTACTTCGTCAAAACCGGCGATGCCGCCGGCGCGATGGCCAAGGCGGCCAAGGTGCTGGAGCTCGACTACACCACCAGCATCAACTGCCACTGCACGATGGAGCCGATGAACGCCGCCGCGATGCAGCAGGGCGACACCTGGCACGTCTATCTCGGCAACCAGTTCCAGACGCGCACCGGCGCCATCACCGCGGCGGCGCTCGGGGTCGACCCGAAGCAGGTCATCCTGCACCAGCAATTCCTCGGCGGCGGCTTCGGGCGGCGGCTCGACGGCGACATGGCCGTCGCGGCGGCGCTGGCGGCGAAAGGCGCGGGGCGGCCGGTGAAGCTGATCTATTCGCGCGCCGACGACATCACCATGGATTTCGGCCGGCCGCTCACCTACCAGAAGCTCAAGCTCGGGCTTGGCGCGGACGGCAAGCCGGTCGCCTGGGAGCACGACGTGGTCTGCGCGTGGCCGACGGCACGCTGGAACATCCCGGCGTTCCTTTCGCCCTCGGTCGACAAGAAGGGCAGCCTCGACGGCTTCACCGTGAACGGCGCCGACCACTGGTACACCGTCCCCAACCACTCCGTGCGCGCCATCCTCAACGAGCTGGCGCAGAAGGCGACGCCGTCCGGCCAGCTGCGCTCGGTGGCGCCGGGCTGGACCTTCTGGGCGATCGAGAGCGCGATCGACGAGATGGCGCATGCCGCGGGCGTCGATCCCGTCGCCTATCGCCTCGCGCTGCTCGACGGCGCCGGTGCCAATGCCGGCGGCGCGCAGCGCCTTGCCGATGCGCTGCACACCGCGGTCGGACGGTCGGGCTATGGCGCGGTGCCGCTGGCGAAAGGCGAAGGGATGGGCGTCGCCTGCGTCAGCTCACAGGAGCGGGCCACGGCAAGCTGGACCGCGTGCGTCGCGCATGTCGCGGTCGCCGCCGACGGCACGGTCAAGGTGAAGAAGCTGACCGTCGTCTCCGACATCGGCACCGCGGTCAATCCGGACGGCGCGCGCGCCCAGGTCGAGGGCGCGGCGCTCTGGGGCCTCTCGATCGCGCTGTTCGAGCAGGCGACGCTGCGCGACGGCGGCATCGAGCAGACCAATTTCGACGGCTACACGCCGCTGCGCATGGCCGACCTGCCCGAGCTCGACGTCTCGATCATCGCCAACGGCCAGCCCGCCACCGGGACCGGCGAGCCGGCGACCACCGTGGTGGGACCGGCCATCGCCAATGCCGTGTTCAACGCGGTCGGTGCGCGCGTGCGCTCGCTGCCGATCACCGCCGACGCGGTCAAGGCGGCGATGAAGAGCTGAGCGAAGGCGCCTCGGCCGGCGCACCACAGCGCACATTGCCGCGATCGGCGCGGCAGATGCGAGACGCCGATTGGCTTGCGTCGCGCTTCGCCGACGCCCGCCCCATGGAAAAAACGCAAGACAGTGCCTATGTCCCAAAGCATGCGCGTGGTCATGAGGTGAAGCGGCGGGCGATGACCCGCGCGGGTGGGCCGGCGCGCGAGAGATCGCCAGAGTAGAGAGGGGACGCGTAAATGAGCGAGTGGCGATTGCGGCGCGCGGCGCGGCGGATAGCCTTTGCCTTGCTGGCGCTGACCGCGACCGTAGCGGCGGCGACCAGCCTCGCGGCCGCGGCGCCGCAGACTACCATCGAGAGCTTCTATTCCGTCCTGCTCTCGACAATGAAGAACGGACCCACGCTCGGTGTCATGGGCCGCTACCAGCAGATCGCGCCGGAGATCAAGCGCAGCTTCGACATCTCCTATATGGCGCACATGGCCGTGGGCGCGGCGTGGAGCACGCTGTCCGACGAGGAGAAGCAGCGGGTGAGCGAGGCCTTCGGGCGCTATATCGCCGCGACCTACGCCGATAATTTCGACAGCTATTCCGGCGAGAAGTTCGAGGTCACGGGACAGCAGACGACGCCCTACGGCACCATCGTCGAGAGCCGCATCGTCAAGTCGGACGGCGAGCCGGTCGCCATGAACTACCTGATGCGCCAGAACAATGGCGAATGGCTGGTAACCGACATCTATCTCACGGGGACGATCAGCCAGGTGGCGACCTTGCGCTCGCAATTCTCGTCCGTGCTGGCGAGCGACGGCGTCGCCGGGCTGATCACGGCGCTGAACCGGAAGTCGCAGACGCTGACGGCATCGCCGGCGTCCTTCGCCGGCCCGAGAACGTGTCCGCCGCGCCGCGCCCCGAGCGCGTGCTGAAGGCGACGCCTCGAGGGGCAGGGACGAGGAGATAGCGAGCGCCGCGATCGGTCACCGCGCGTGAAATCCTGCATGCTACCTTCATGCAAGGCGATCGGTGAGGCTTTGCGCTAAGGCCTTTCGGCGCGAGCGCAAGGCTTGCGAGGGCACAATTCTTTTTGATGAAGCGTGACTCGCGTCGTCGGCGGCGCGCGCCATATCAGCTTCATGACCATACGATTCGCTGCAGCGCTTGCCGCCCCGGTGCTCGCGGTGCTGCTTGCCGGCTGCGTGGCCGAGCCACTTCCGACCTACAGCTACTATCCCGTGCCCTGTCCGCCGACGGTGCCCGTCGCAGCGCCGCAGGCAACGGCGCCTCCGGCTGCCGGCGCGCCTCCAACCGCCGCTGCGCCGACGACCCTCACCGCTCCACCCGCTGCCGCGAGCACGCAGGCGCCCGCGGCGGACTGTGTCGAAGCCGTGGCCAACGGCGCCTATGCCGAGCCCTATGATCCCTACTGGTACGATGGCTCGCCTTATTACGGCGGCGCCGGCTTCGTCGGGTTCGTCGACGGCCGCTTCCCGCACGGCTTTCGCGACCACCACTTCCATCACGGCTTCCGCGGCGGCGGCTTTCATGATGGCGGGTTCCACGGCTTCCACGGCGGCGGATTTCACGGCGGTGGATTTCACGGCGGCGGGTTCCACGGCGGCGGCTTTGCCGGAGGACATGGGCGCTGACGTGCCCTGGCTCAGGCGCGATCGGCGACCGGTGAAGAAAAGTTCGCGCGAGCTTGTCGGCCAGCGATAGGCTCGCGCGTCCTCGGGACGAACAGCAGGAGAGGATGAATGGCGCACGCCCCCGAGCCCGCCCCGATCGACGACCGCGAGCTGGTTCTAAGCCGCCTCATCGACGCGCCGCGCGCGGCGCTTTACCGCGCCTGGACGGAACCGGCGCTGCTGAAGCAGTGGTTCGCACCGCTGCCCTATACGACGCCGATCGCCGAGCTCGACGTGCGGCCTGGCGGCGCCAGCCTCGTTGTCATGCGCGCGCCCGACGGCACGGAGCTGCCAAATCGCGGCGTCTATCTCGAAGTGGTTCCGAACGAGAAGCTCGTCTTCACCGACGCCTATGGCAGCGCCTGGGAGCCGTCGAAAAAGCCGTTCATGACGGTGATCCTCACCTTCGCCGAGGAAGGCGGGAGGACGCGCTACACGGCGCGCGTGCGCCATTGGACCGTCGCCGATCGCGAGGCGCACGAGAAGATGGGCTTTCATCGCGGCTGGGGACAGTGCGCCGACCAGCTCGCGGCGCTGGCGGCGCGGCTCTGAGGGATCGATCTCGCCAGCCATGTCGGGGGGTCCTGACGACGCTTCGTGCGGTCCCTGTCGACTGCACGACGTCGATGCAAGCCACTCCGGGTGACGTTCTCGGCGGGGACAGGGATTCATCCCTCGCGCGGCCTTGATTCGCACCCCATCTTTCGTTTAGGTGCACTCTAATTGCTTGGAGCCAAGCGCATGGCGACGAAGATCGATCCCGGCACACCCGGCTGGCAGCAGCGCCATGTCGAGCTTTACCTCAAGAGCGACGGCGCCGAAGGCCACGTTGTCGATCTCGGCCGTCCCGGCGCGTCGGCGGTCAATTGCCTCCTGCTGCAGACCACCGGCCGCAGGAGCAAGGAATCGAGGACGTCGCCGCTCATCTATGGCAACGACGGCAAAGGCTTCGTGATCGTGGCGTCGAAAGGCGGCGCGCCCGATCATCCCGCCTGGTTCCTCAATTTGCGCGATGAGCCCGAGGTCCGGTTCCAGGTCGCCAACAAGAAATACCGCGGCGTCGCGCGCATCACTTCCGGCGCGGAACGCGAGCGCCTGTTCCGGATGATGGCGGGACTCTTTCCACCCTACGACAGCTATCAGGCCAAGACCGCTCGAGAGATCCCCGTCGTGGTGCTGGAGCCGCGGGAGGCGGTCGAAAGGCTC
>DASQSR010000374.1:0-14873 GCA_035642295.1 Allostellaceae bacterium
TGTGGCGCTCGCTCTAATTTCCGCCCCGGGACACGGCCCCCCAACGGGTCGCATCTATTCTGGAAGGAATAGCGTCATGAAGCCGCTCGTCCGGCCGCAACATCCTCATTTCTCCTCAGGTCCTTGCGCCAAGCGTCCCGGGTGGACGCTCAAGGGGCTCGAGGGCGCGCTGCTCGGCCGCTCGCACCGGGCGAAGCCGGGCCGCGCCAAGATCGACGAGGTCGTCGAGCGCTCGCGTGCGCTGCTCGGGATACCGCGGGACTACCGCCTCGCCATCGTTCCCGCCTCGGATACCGGCGCTATCGAAATGGCGATGTGGTCGCTCCTCGGCCAGCGCGGCGTCGTCGTCCTCTCTTGGGAGAGCTTCGGCGAGGGCTGGGCGACGGACGTCGCCAAGCAGCTGAAGCTCAGCGATCTCCGCCTGATGCGCGCCGACTACGGCAGCCTGCCCAATCTCGCCCAGATCGACACCGACCGTGACGTCGTCTTCACCTGGAACGGCACCACCTCCGGCGTCTGCGTTCCCAACGGCGACTGGATCAAGGCCGATCGCAAGGGCCTCACCCTGTGCGATGCCACCTCGGCCGCCTTTGCCATGGAGCTGCCCTGGGACAAGCTCGACGTCGTCACCTGGTCCTGGCAGAAGGCGCTGGGCGGCGAGGCGGCGCATGGCATGCTGGCGCTGAGCCCGCGCGCGGTGGAGCGGCTCGAGACCTATACGCCGCCTTGGCCGCTGCCGAAGATCTTCCGCCTCACCTCCAAGGGCAAGTTCAACGAAGGCATCTTCAAGGGCGAGACCATCAACACGCCCTCGCTGCTGGTGATCGAGGATGCGATCGACGGGCTCAAATGGGCCGAATCGATCGGCGGCCGGCCGGCGCTTGTCGCCCGGGCCAAGGCGAATCTCGCGGCGGTCGCGGCCTGGGTCGAGCGCACGCCCTGGATCGACTTCCTCGCCCAGGATCCGGCGATCCGCTCCTGGACGTCGGTCTGTCTCAAGCTGGTGGACGACTGGTTCCAGCGCCTGCCGGTGGACGCGCAGCGCGCCGCGGTGAAGCGGCTCGAGGCGCTCGTTGACGCCGAAGGTGCCGGCTACGACATCGCCGGTCACCGCGACGCCCCGCCGGGGCTGCGCCTCTGGTGCGGCTCGACCGTCGAGCGCGCCGATGTCGAAGCGCTCCTGCCATGGCTCGACTGGGCCTATGGCGAAGTGCGCCGCGCCGCCGCCGCCTGAGCGGCGCCGGCGCGCTCCCTTTTCTCGAAGACACAGGATCTCGCCATGCCGAGAGTCTTGATTTCCGACGCCTTGTCGCCGCGCGCCGTGGAGATTTTTGCCGAGCGCGGCGTCGATACCGACGTGAAGACCGGGCTCAGCCCCGACGAGCTCAAGAAGATCATCGGCAAGTATGACGGCCTCGCCGTCCGCTCCGCCACCAAGGTGACGAAGGCGGTGCTGGAGCACGCGAGCAGCCTCAAGGTGATCGGCCGCGCCGGCATCGGCGTCGACAACATCGACGTGCCCGCGGCGACGCAGCGCGGCATCGTGGTGATGAACACGCCCTTCGGCAACTCCATCACCACCGCCGAGCACGCGGTCGCGCTGATGTTCGCGCTGGCGCGGCAGCTCCCGGCCGCCGACCGCTCGACCCAGGCCGGCAAGTGGGAGAAGTCGCGCTTCATGGGCGTCGAGGTCACCGGCAAGGTGCTCGGCATCATCGGCTGCGGCAATATCGGCTCGATCGTCGCCGACCGCGCCGTCGGCCTCAAGATGAAGGTGCTGGCCTACGATCCCTTCCTCTCGGCCGAGCGCGCCGTGTCGCTCGGCGTCGAGAAGGTGGAGCTCAATGACCTGCTGGCGCGTGCCGACTTCATCACCCTGCACACGCCGCTCACCGAGGCGACGCGCAGCATCATCGACGCCAAGGCGCTCGCCCGCACCAAGAAGGGCGTGCGTATCATCAACTGCGCGCGCGGCGGGCTGATCGTCGAGGAGGATTTGAAGGCGGCGCTCGATGCCGGCCATGTCGCCGGCGCGGCGATCGACGTCTTCCCGGTCGAGCCGGCGAAGGAGAGCCCGTTCTTCGGCCGCGACGACGTGATCGCGACACCCCATCTCGGCGCCGCCACCACCGAGGCACAGGAGAACGTGGCGCTGCAGATCGCCGAGCAGATGTCGGACTACCTCACCACCGGCGCGGTGGTGAATGCGCTCAACATGCCGTCGCTGACCGCCGAGGAGGCGGTGCGCCTCAAGCCCTATGTGAGGCTGGCGCAGCAGCTCGGCAGCTTCGCCGGCCAGCTCACCACCTATGAGCTGAAGGACATCGAGATCGCCTATGAGGGCCATGCGGCCGAGGTCAACGTCAACCCGCTGACCGCCGTCATCCTGACGGCCATCCTCGCGCCGCAGCTCGACACCGTGAACATGGTGAACGCGCCGGTCATCTGCCGCGAGCGCGCCATCCGGGTGAGCGAGACCAAGGTGCCGTCGCCCACCAACTACCAGACGCTGATCCGCGTCGCGGTCTCGACCGAGCGGCACCGGCGCAGCGTCGCCGGCACCCTCTTCGGCGACGCGCCGCGCATCGTCGATGTCGAGGGCATCGCCATGGAGGCGGAGCTCGGCGCCTACATGCTGTTCGTGCGCAACAAGGACAAGCCCGGCTTCATCGGCAGCCTCGGCGGTACCCTGGGCGAGGCGGGGATCAACATCGCGACGTTCCATCTGGGCCGCGCCGCGCCGGGCGAGGACGCGATCTGCCTGGTGCAGGTCGACGAGCCGCTCAGCGACGACACCCTCGAATGCGTCCGCGCCATCCCGCACGTGCTGCAAGCGCGGGCGATGCGGTTCTAGGGGCGGGGCTCCCGGGTTCGTGCGGCGTGGTGACGGGGGTCCGTCGGCGCCCGTGAAAGCGGTCGGGCCGGAATTCCGTTTGCCGCTGCGGCGCAAAACCGCTATCCCCCCGCGGCATGAACGAGACGCTTCATAGGGCGCTGCTGCCGCAGGGCCTGCGCGACCTGTTGCCGCCCGACGCGGCGGTCGAGGCCGAGATGGTCGACCGCCAGATGGCGGTGCTGGCGAGCCATGGCTATGAGCGGGTGAAGCCGCCCCTGGTCGAGTTCGAGGACAATCTGCTCGCTGGCGCCGGCGCCGCCATGGCGCCCGAGACCTTCCGCCTCATGGACCCGATCTCGCAGCGCATGGTGGGCATCCGCGCCGACATGACGCCGCAGGTGGCGCGCATCGCCAACAGCCGGCTGCAGAAGGCGCCCCGGCCGCTCCGGCTCTGCTATGCCGGCCAGGTGCTGCGGGTCAAAGGCAGCGAGATCCGCCCCGAGCGCCAGGTGGGGCAGGTAGGGGCCGAGCTCATCGGCTCCGATGCGCTGGCCGCCGATGCCGAGGTGGTGACCCTGGCCGCGGCGGCCCTCGCGGCGAGCGGCGTTGAAGGAATTTCCGTCGATCTCACCCTGCCGACCCTGGTCCCGGCGCTCGGCGCCGCGTTGGGGCTTTCCGGCCGCGCGAGCGAAGCGCTGCGCCAGGCGCTCGACCACAAGGACGTCGCGGGGGTGGCCGAGGCCGGCGGCAAGGCGGCGCCGCTGCTGGTCAAGCTGGTCGGCGCCGCTGGTTCCGTGAAGAAGGCGGTGGCGGCGCTGCAGGCGATCGCACTGCCGGAAGCGGTGGCGGCCGAACGCGAGCGGCTGCTGGCGGTGGTGGAGGCGGTGCAGCGCGCCGCGCCCGATCTCACGCTGACCCTCGATCCCGTCGAGAATCGCGGCTTCGAATATCATACCGGAGTGAGCTTCGCGCTCTTCGCCCGGGGCGTGCGCGGCGAGCTCGGCCGTGGTGGGCGCTACCGCACCGGCAATGGCGAGGGCGAGCCCGCCACCGGCTTCACCCTCTATACCGACACGGTGCTGCGCGCCGTGCCGAAGCCGCGGCCGCAACCGCGGCTCTACCTGCCGCTCGGCAGTGATCCGGCGCTGGCGGCGCGGCTGCGCGGCGAAGGCTGGGCGACGGTCGCCGGCCTTGCGGCGGTAACGGATGCGGCGGCCGAGGCGCAGCGCCTCGGCTGCGGGCACTGGCTCAAGGACCGGGAGATCGTCGCCATCCTCTGAGGCGGCACGGGAGCAGGACATGGCGAACGTCGCAGTGGTCGGCGCCCAATGGGGCGACGAGGGCAAAGGCAAGATCGTCGACTGGCTGTCGCAGCGCGCCGACGTGGTGGTGCGCTTCCAGGGCGGGCACAATGCCGGCCATACGCTGGTCATCGGCGATGTCGAGTACCGGATGAGCCTCCTGCCGTCGGGCGTCATCCGCCCGGGCAAGCTGTCGATCATCGGCAACGGCGTCGTCATCGATCCCTGGGCGCTGCTGCAGGAGATGGAGCAGATGGCGGCGAAGGGCATCAAGGTCACGCCCGACAACCTCAAAATCGCCGAGAGCGCCGTGCTCATCCTGCCGTCGCACGCGCAGATCGACCGTGCCCGCGAGGCGGCGCAAGGGGCGAAGAAGATCGGCACCACCGGCCGCGGCATCGGCCCCGCCTATGAGGACAAGGTCGGGCGGCGCGCCATCCGCCTTTGCGACCTCGCCGATCCCGCCGGCCTCGGCGAGAAGCTCGACCCGCTCCTCAGGCATCACAACGCGCTGCTGCGCGCGCTCGGCGCGCCCGAGGTGGAGCGCGCGCCGCTGCTCGACGCGCTGCGCGAGATCGCGCCCAAGGTGCTGCCTTTCGCCGACAGCGTCTGGCAGCGCCTCGACGAGGCGCGCCGCGCCGGCAAGCGCATCCTCTTCGAAGGCGCGCAGGGCGTGATGCTCGACGTCGATCACGGGACCTATCCGTACGTCACCTCGTCCAACACCCATCCCGGCACGGCGGCATCGGGCGCCGGCATGGGCCCGGGGGCGGTCGGCTATGTCCTCGGCATCACCAAGGCCTATACGACGCGCGTCGGCGGCGGCCCGTTCCCGACCGAGCTCACCGATGCGATCGGCGAGCAGCTCGGCGCCCGCGGCAAGGAGTTCGGCGTCGTCACCGGCCGCAAGCGCCGCTGCGGCTGGTTCGATGCGGTGATGGTGCGCCAGGCGGTGAAGGTCGCCGGCATCACCGGCATTGCTCTCACCAAGCTCGACGTGCTCGACGGGCTGCCCGAGATCAAGGTCTGCACCGCCTACCGCTGGCGCGGCGAGACCCTGCATCACCTGCCGGCGAGCGCCACGGTCCAGGCCGAGCTCGAGCCGGTCTACGAGACGGTCGAGGGCTGGAGCGAGAGCACGCGCGGCGCGCGCTCCTGGGCGCAGCTCAACGCCTTCGCCATCAAGTATATCCGCCGCATCGAGGAGTTGATCGAGGCGCCGGTGGCGCTGTTCTCCACCAGCCCCGAGCGCGACGACACGGTGCTGGTGCGCGATCCCTTCGAGGATTGAGGACGAAGACATTCCTTCGACCCCCCACCCCGACCCTCCCCCTCAAGGGGGGAGGGGGATTCCCATCGGCGGCGATAAAAAGACAACCGGCCACGTTACTGAGGAAAGCGGCGTCGGGTTGCGGCGGGGGCCGTTCGCGCTGTTCTGGTGGGGACGGGTGGCGACGACGCTCGCCTTCCAGATGCAGGCGGTGGCGATCGGCTGGCAGGTCTATGACCTGACGCACAGCGCGCTCGACCTGGGGCTGGTCGGGCTGGCGCAGTTCATTCCGGGCTTCGCGCTCTCGCTGCTCGTCGGCCATATCGCCGACCGCTATGACCGCCGCCTGATCCTCCGGATCTGCATGACGGTCGAGGCGCTGACGACGGCGGCGCTGGCGCTCGGCAGCCTCCTGGGCGTGCTCACCGTCGGCTGGCTCTTCGCCGCGGTCTTCGTCATCGGCGCGGCGCGCGCCTCGGAGCTGCCGACGATGCATGCGCTGATGCCGCAGCTGGTGCCGGCGCGACTCATCCCGCGCGCCGCCGCCGCGTCGGCCTCGTCGAACCAGACGGCAATCATCCTCGGCCCGGCGCTGGGCGGGCTCGCCTATGCCGCGGGTCCCGCCCTGGTCTATGCGCTCGCCGCCGGTGCCTTCGTTACGGCAAGCTTCCTCGTCGCCGCCATCCGCCTGGCCCTGCCGCCGGTGCGGCGCGAGCGGCCGAGCCTCGCCTCGCTGTTCGACGGCTTCCGCTTCGTGCGCCGGCACGAGGTGCTGCTGGGGGCGATCTCGCTCGACCTCTTCGCCGTGCTGCTCGGCGGCGCGACGGCGCTGCTGCCGATCTATGCCCGCGACATCCTCCACACCGGGCCTTGGGGTCTCGGCCTCCTGCGCGCGGCGCCGGCGCTGGGCGCGCTCGGCGCGTCGCTGATGCTGGCGCGCCACCCGCTGCGCCGCGGCACCGGCCGCACGCTCTTCGCCGCCGTCGCCGGCTTCGGGTTTGCCACCTCGGTCTTCGCGCTCTCGACCTCGTTGCCGCTGTCGCTGGCGGCGCTGGTGGCGCTGGGCGCCGCCGATTCCGTCAGCGTCGTCATCCGCTTCTCGCTGGTGCAGATCGAAACGCCCGATGCGCTGCGCGGCCGGGTCAGCGCGGTCAATTCCATGTTCATCGGCGCCTCGAACTCGCTCGGCGAGTTCGAGAGCGGCCTCACCGCGGCGCTGTTCGGCACGGTGCCGGCGACCTTGGTCGGCGGCATCGGCACGGTCCTGGTGGCGCTGCTGTGGCGCCGCTGGTTTCCGGCGCTCTTCCGCATCGAGCGGCTGGAGAAGGGGGGCTGACGGGCGGAGGAGACTGCTCGCGGCAGGCCCCGTGGAACCGCTGACGGCGGGCAGCGCTTGTTGCTAAAGAGCTGCCAGAGAGCGCGCGGAGGCGGAAGGCGTGGTGATCTTCGATCGCGCGACAGTAGCGGCGGCCTCGATCCTGGTCGAGGTCGTGGTGATCAATGTCGCGCTCTCCGGCGACAATGCCATCGTCGTCGGCATGGCCGCGGCCGGCCTGCCGCGGAAGCGGCGGCTGCAGGCGCTGTGGATCGGCATTGGCGTCGCGACGGCGCTGCGCCTCGGCTTTGCGCTGATCGCCACACGGCTGCTCGAGATCATCGGCTTGACGCTCGCCGGCGGCCTGCTGCTGCTGTGGGTCGCATGGAAGCTCTGGCGCGAGCTGCACGAGGACGGCAGCGGCGCGGCGACGGGCGCGCCCAAGCGCTTCGCCGCGGCGCTGCGGCAGATCGTCGTCGCCGACGTCTCGATGTCGCTCGACAATGCGCTGGGCGTTGCCGGTGCGGCGCTCGGCCATCCCATGATCCTCGCCATCGGCCTCGTCATCTCGGTGCTGCTGATGGGCGTCGCCGCGGCGCTGCTCGCGGGGCTGCTGCAGCGCTATCGCTGGATTTCCTATGCCGGCTTGCTGGTCGTCGTCTATGTCGCGCTGAAGATGATCTGGTCCGGCGCGCACGCAATCGCGGGCGCCCTCGGCTAGCGGAGGCCGCCGGCCGCCGCAACGAGGCCGATGATGGTGACGAGCGCCGAGACGGCGATAAGGATGCGGAAATAGGCGCGCTGGGCGAGGCCGCGCCACGGCAGCTCCCGGGCCGCGAGTACCACCAAAAAGCCGATCACCAGCGGCAACAACAGCACGTTCAGCACCTGCGCCGCAATGTTGAGCCAGACCAGGTCGGGCACGATCGACACCAGGGCGGCGGCACCGATGATGCAGGCTGCCTGGACGCCGTAGAACCAGGGCGCCGCGAAGGGACGATGCTCCAGCGCGCGGCGATAGCCGGCGATCTCGCCGACGCCCCAGGCGAGCGCCAGGGACGAGACGATCGCCGCGACCAGCGAGGCGCCGAGGACGCCGACGCCGAACACCGCGCGTCCGGCGGCCTCGCCGAGCAGCGGGGCAAGGGCTGTGCCGATCTCGCCGACGCTGGTGAGCATGCCGCCGCCGTGGCGGGTCGCGATCGTCGCCGCGGCGGCCACCAGCACCGCGCCGGTAAGCAGCTGCGTCAGCACGGCGCCGATCGCCGTGTCCCAGCGCGCCGTGCGCAAATCCGCCGCCTGCAGCTCTTTCTCGACCGTCGCGGATTGCTGGTAGAAGATCATCCAGGGATTGAAGGTGGCGCCGACGATGCCGGCGGCGAGGTAGAGAAAACCCGGCGCGCGCCAGGGAATGTCGGCGGCATCCTGCGCCAGCGCGCCGAGCCGCGGATGCGCCGCCGCGGCCACCACCAGAAAAGCGGCTTCGCAAACGCCGATGGTGAGCGCGATCCGCTCGACGCGCCGGTAGGAACCGGTGGCGGTGACGGCGATGAGGGCGAGCGCGGCGACGGCGAGCGATGCCGCGCGCGGCACGCCATAGAGCTCGCCGATGCCGGCGATACCAGTGAACTCGGTGATGAGCGAGCCCACTGTCGCGATCGCGAGGCTCGTCAGGGCGAGCCCGGCCCAACCGAGGCCGAAGCGCTCGCGGATGAGCTCGGCATGGCCCTTGCCGGTGGCGATGCCGAGCCGCACCGTCAGCTCCTGGATCATGTAGAGCATCGGGACGAGCAGCAGGACCAGCGGCAGCAGGCGATAGCGCCACTGATCGCCGGCCTGCGCCGCCGTCACGACATTGCCGGCATCGGTATCCGCCAGCATGACGAGCAGCCCCGGTCCCCAGGCAGCCACCCGGCGAACAGCGCGCGCGACGGTCAACCCGGACGGGGCTTGGGCATCCAACCTGCCGCTCTCCAACACCAATCGAGATTTCAGGACGCGGGACGGCGCGGCGAGCGCCTCCCCTTAACGCGGGGACCCGGCGATAGGCTGAAGCGCCGACCGCCGCGCGCCCTCGCATCCTGCGCGTGATCGGCGGGCGAGAATAGCATCTCAGCGCGCGCGGCGCGCATCGCCGTTATTCGGCCTTGGCCGCCATCGCCGCCGCGGTCAGTGCACCGCGCGGCGCGGCGGGGCCTCGTCAGCCTCCGCCGGGGCGGCGGCGGGTGCCGATGCCGGCGCCACCGCCGCCTCGGCCGCGATCTCGGCCGCTGTGTCCTCTACCACTTCGCGCATCGCGACGCCGGTTTCGACGCCGCGGCGATAGAGCGCGAGCCCCGCCTTGATCAGTGCCTTTGCCGTGGGGCGCGCCGCACGCGCCACCGCGGGCATCACAACGGGCGCCAGGAATATGCCGGCAATGCCGCCCACCAGCAGCGCCGCTGCCGTGCCTTTCCAACTTTCCGCCATGGTGTCCCCTCCGGCCGGCCGATCGCGGCAATCTGATCGTGGTCATCTTATCGTCACAAATGCGGTCTCCCGGGAGAACGCCGCAGCGCAACAGAGGCTCCATCCGATTTATTCGCCATGCGGTAGAAGATCATGTTTTGCCGCAACAAAATTGCAACGACAGCGCCGGTGGCGGCGTTGATTTCTGCATCGCAAAACTCGAGCCGCACCCAGAAGAAAGGGAGCCGACATGGCTGTTTTCGAGAAGGCCGTCGAAGGACTGGTGGAAGGGGGAGCCGTGACCGGCGCTGCCGTCGGCCTTGGCGTGCTGCTGCTGGTGCCGGGCCTGCTGCCCGCCGTCGGCCGCGCGCTCCGACCGCTGGCGGTCGGCGCGGTCCGGACCGGCATCACCGTCTACAACCAGGCGGCAACAACGGTGCGCGAGGCGACGGACGATATCATCGCCGAGGCGCGCGCCGAGATCGACGCCGCGAACCAGGGGCAAGGCGAGCCGGTGCGCCGCCGCACCCGCGCGCACGAGAGCGCGGCCTAGCGCTTCTTCCCAGCGTAGCCTCACCTCGCTCCTTCCAGCGCGATGCGGGAGCGGAGGCGGGGCTGACGGCCCGAGAGGCCGATAAGCGATAGTTTTCGGCGCGGACCAGCACCATTGGCGGTTGCCCTCGCTGCGAGTCCGGAACGTGTCGTGCCGGTGCACACGGCGGTGCCCGGCCGTGCGCGCTTCCGCGTCGCCGGCCTGCGCGGCAATGCGGCGCTGCAGCGGGCGCTGGAAGCGGGGCTGCTGCGCCGCGCCGAGATCCGCCGCGCCTCGGCAAGCCCGATCAGCGGCACGCTCGTCGTCTTCTTCGATGTCGCGGTGCCGCTCGCGGCCGTAAGGCGCGCGGTCGAGCGCCTCATCGCCGCCGAGGAAGAGAGCGCCGCAAGCGAAGACGGCGCCGCGCCCGGCGAGCCGGCCTGGCATGCGCTCGCCGCCGAGGAGGCGCTGCGCGCGCAGCAGAGCGCGCCCGACGGGCTGTCGAGCACGGCGGCGCAGCAGCGGCTCGCAGCCGGCGGGCGCAATGCGCTGCCGGAGCTGAGCGGCCGGTCGCGCCTCGGGCTGCTCCTGGAGCAGTTCCAAGGCCTGCCGGTGCTGCTGCTCGCCGGCGCCGCGGCGCTGTCGCTGGCGACCGGCGGCCTCCTCGATGCCGTCGTCATCGTCGGCGTCGTCGCGCTCAACGCCGGCATCGGCTTTGCGACGCAGAGCAACACCGAGCGGATCATCGGCGCGCTCCGCCTGCCGCGCCAGCGCGCCGCTCCCTTGCGCCGCGACGGGCAGCTCGCGCTGCTGCCGCCGGAGCAGATCGTGCCCGGCGACATCCTCGTGCTGCGCCCGGGTCTCGTCGTGCCGGCGGATGCGCGCGTCATCGCCGCCGATGGCCTCACCGTCGACGAGGCGATGCTGACCGGCGAGAGCCTGTCGGTGGGCAAAGCGGCCGCCGCCGTGCCGGAAGAGAGCCACCTCGCCGAACGGACCAGCATGGTCTACAGCGGCACGGCGGTGGTGGGCGGCAGCGGCGTCGCGGTCGCGGTGGCGACCGGCGCCAACACCGAGGCCGGCCGCATCCAGCGCCTCGTCGGCGAGGCGCAAGCGCCGGAGACGCCGATGCAGCGCCAGCTGCGCCTCCTCGGCCGGCAGCTGGTGCTGCTGTCGGGCGCGGTCTGCGCGGTGGTCTTCGGCATCGGCCTGCTGCGCGGCCAGGGCCTCGTCGCGATGCTGAAATCCTCGATCGCGCTGGCCGTTGCCGCGCTGCCCGAAGGCCTGCCGACCGTGGCGACCACGGCGCTAGCGCTCGGCATCGAGAAGATGCGGCATCACCGGGTGCTGGTGCGGCGTCTCGATGCCATCGAGACCCTGGCCTCGGTCGACGTCATCGGCTTCGACAAGACCGGCACCTTGACGGAGAACCGCATGTCGGCAGCGGCGATCCGGGCCGGCGACGCGCGCTGGTCCGCCGGCAGCGAGGGCGATCTCGCCGCGCCGGCGCTGTGGCCGCTCCTCGAGATAGCGGCGCTGTGCAACGAGGCGAGCGTCTCGGGCGCGCCGGGGGCGTGGTCCGTCGAGGGCACCGGCACCGAGGCGGCGCTGCTGCGCCTCGCGCTCGACGCCGGCATCGACGTGCCGGCGCTGCGCCGGCGCTTGCCGCTGACGCGCACCCAATATCGCCGCGAAGACCGGCCATACATGATCACGACGCATGACGGCAGGGAGGGAAAGGAGCTGCTGGCGCTCAAAGGCAATCCCGACCAGGTGCTCGCCCTCTGTGCTTCGGAGCGCAGCGGCGGCCGGCGACATCGCCTCACCGCCGAGCGGCGCGCGGCGATCCGGCAGGAGAACCGGCGCCTGGGCGAGGACGGGCTGCGCGTCCTGGGGCTCGCCTCAGCGGAGACGCCGGAAGACGGTGGCGAGGCGGAAACGCGCCGGCGCTTCTGCTGGCTCGGCCTCATCGGCCTCAGCGATCCGCCGCGGCCGGGCAGCGAGAAGTTGCTGGCGCAATTCGCCCGCGCCGGCATCCGCGTCCTCATCCTGACCGGCGACCAGCGGGCGACCGCAGCCGCGCTGGCACGGCGCCTCCATCTCGACGCCGCGCCCGACACCATCGTCGATTCCGAGCAGCTGCTGCACCTCGACGAGCCGAGCGCTGCGGCACTGGTGGCGCGCGCCAATGTCTTCGCCCGCGTCACCCCGGCAGAGAAGCTGCGTATCGTGCGGCTGCTGCAGCGCGCGGGACGGACTGTCGCCATGGCGGGCGACGGCATCAACGACAGCCCGGCGCTGCGCGCCGCCGATGTCGGCATCGTCATGGGCCGCGGCGGAGCGGAGGCGGCGCGCGCCGTCGCCGATATGGTGCTGCAAGGCGACGAGCTGTCGGCGCTGGCGACGGCGCTCGCGCGCGGGCGCGCCACCTACGCCAATATCGGCAAGTCGATTCACTTTCTGCTGGCGACGAATTTGAGCGAGATCCTGCTGATGCTCGTCGCCGCGGCGAGCGGCATCGCGGCGCCGTTGTCGCCGATCCAGCTGCTGTGGATCAACCTGCTCACCGACGTGCTGCCGGCGGTCGGGCTGGCGCTGGAGCCGGCGGAGCCGGACGTGCTGGAGCAGGCGCCGCATCCGGCGGGCGCGCCGCTGATCGGCCGCGGCGACATTCCGGCCCTCGCGCGCGAGGCCGCGATCATCGCCACCGGCGGGCTCGCCGCCTACGCCTATGGCCGGCTGCGCCACGGCGCGACGGCGACGGCCGGCACGCTCGCCTTCACCAGCCTCGTCGGCGCGCAGCTGCTGCATGCGCTGACCTGCCGCTCGGAGCATCACAGCCTCTGGACGCGCGGAAGGCTGCAGCGCAATCCGTTCCTCACCGGCGCGCTCGCCGGCTCGCTAGCGCTCCAGCTCGGCGCCGTCACCCTGCCGCCGATGCGCCGGCTGCTCGGACTGACGCCGCTCGACCCGGTCGATGCGATGGTCTCGGTCGCGCTGTCGCTGCTGCCGTACCTCGTCAATGAGGCGGCGAAGCTGCGCGGCGAGGAGCTTCCGGAAGCGGCACTCGTCTAGCCCCGTCTTCCCTCGCTTCCCACGCGCCAGCGAATATCTGTTAGGCTTTCTGCGTCCGTCGTCGCCATCGGCGGAAGGAGGAGCGGCCATGAAGACCGGCGAGTTCCAGTCACCCGCAGGCAGGATCGCTTTCCAGGAATCGCCGGGATCGGGGCGGCCGATCGTGCTCGTCCATGGCAATTCAGCCTCGAGCCGCGCCTTTCTTCGGCAGTTGGCGAGCTCGCTGGGTGAGCGGCGGCGCCTGATCGCGCTGGATTTGCCCGGTCACGGCCGATCGGCCGACGCCGCCGATCCCGCGATCTATTCGCTGCCGGGTTATGCCGGCGTCCTGCGCGGCTTCGCGCAGGCGGAGGGGCTCGAGGGCGCGGTGTTCGTCGGTTGGAGCCTCGGCGGCCATATCGTCCTCGAGGCCGCGCCCGATCTCCCCAACGCGGCGGGCTTCGTCATCTTCGGCACCCCGCCGCTCGCTTTCCCGCCGGCGATGGATCAAGCCATCCTGCCGCACCCCGCGATGGCATCGACCTTCGCCGCCGAGATGACCAAGGCTCAGGCCGAGGCTTACGTCGCGGCTTTCTTCAAGCCCGGGTATTCCGACGTTCCCTCAGGCTTCATCGAGGACGTGCTCAGGACCGACGGCCAAGCACGGGCGGAGCTTGGCGCGAGCGTCAGGCGGAGCGACTATCGCGACGAGATCGCGGTCGTCCGCCAGCTCAAGCAGCCGCTTGCCGTGCTGCACGGCGCCGAGGAGCAGTTTATCAACGGCGCCTATTTTGCGACGCTGGCGATGCCGACGCTCTGGCGCGGCGCGGTTCAGAGCATCGCAGATGCCGGCCACGCGCCACACTGGGAGCAGGCCGATGCGTTCAACCACCTGATCGACGCTTTTGCGGACGAGTGCCCCTAGGCGCCCTGCTCAAGCCAACGCTGCGCTCACCAGCTCCTCGATGCGGATCGGGAACCGCCGCACCCGCACGCCGGTCGCGTGCCAGACCGCGTTGGCGACGGCGCCGGCGCTGCCGGTGATGCCGATCTCGCCGACGCCCTTGATGCCGAGCGCGTTGACGTGCGGGTCGTGCTCCTCGACCGTCAGCGCTTCGAGGGAGGGCAGGTCGGCGTTCACCGGCACGTGATAGTCGGAGAAATTGGCGTTCATGATCCGTCCGGAGCGCCGGTCGAGGACGGCGTGCTCGTGGAGCGCGAAGGACACGCCCCAGATCATGCCGCCGAGGAGCTGGCTGCGGACGAGGCGCGGATTGATGATCCGCCCGGCGGCGAAGGCGCCGACCATGCGCGTCACGCGGATCTGGCAGAGCTCGGGGTCGACCTTGACCTCGGCGAACACCGCGCCATGGGCGTACTTGGCGTAGTCCGACGGCGCCGCGGGATCCGACGCCGCCTTGCCGCGCGCCTCGATCTCGGTCAGCCCGGCGCGGCGCAGGATGTCGGCGTAGCTCTCGCTCCGCCCTTCGTCGTCGCGGCGGAAGAGCCGGCCGTCGCGCGCGACGACGCCGGCATTGTCGGCGCCGAACAAAGGCGAGCGCTCGTCGCCGGTGGCGAGCGCGGCGAGCTTCGCAATGACGGCGGCGCCGGCATCGTCGATCGCCATGCCCGCCGTCGCGGTGTGGGCGGAGCCGCCGGCGATGCCGCCATCCGGCAGATCGGAGCTGCCGGCGCGGAACTCCAGCTGGTCGAGCGCGAGCCCCAGCCCGTCGGCGGCGATCTGGGCGAGCGCCGTCCACGCGCCTTGCCCCATGTCGTGCGCCCCGATCTCGACGAGGCCGGAGCCGTCGCGGCGCAGGACGGCGCGGGCTTCGGCGGCGAACATCAGCGCCGGAAAGGTTGCGGTGCCGACGCCCCAGCCAACGAGGAAGCCGCGCTCGTCGCGCATCTGCTGCGGCGCCTGCGGCCGCCCGGCCCAGCCGAAGCGCTCGGCGCCGGCGGCGTAGCACTGGCGTAACGCCTTCGAGGAGAACGGCTTGCCGGACATCGGCTCGACTTCGGCGTAGTTCCTGAGGCGGAACTCCAGGGGATCCATGCCGCACGCCGCCGCCGCTTCGTCGATCGCGCTCTCCAGCGCCAGCGATCCCGGCGCTTCG
>DASQSR010000375.1:0-2274 GCA_035642295.1 Allostellaceae bacterium
GCCTTTGCGCGGCGCCGCACGCCGTCCGTCGCCGGCAGCAGGCGCGCCGAATTGAGGATGAACGTCATCTCGGACGCGACATGGATGAAGGCGGCGAGCAGCGGGTCGAGCAGGCCTGCCGCGGCGAGGCCGATGCCGAGCGTGTCGACGGCAACGGTGCCGATGAAGTTCTGCCAGATGATGCGGCGGGTGCGCCGCGCCAGCGCGACGGTCTCGGCGAGGCGCAGGAGATCGTTGCCGAGCAGAACCACATCGGCGCTCTCGCGCGCCACATCGGTGCCCGAGCCCATGGCGATGCCGACATCGGCCGCGGCGAGCGCGGGCGCGTCGTTGATGCCGTCGCCCACCATCGCCACGCTGCGGCCGCTCGCCACCAGCGCCTCGATCCGGCCGAGCTTCGCCTCGGGCAGCAGCTCCGCTTCGACTTCGGCGATGCCGACCCGGCGCGCGACAGCGGCGGCGACCCTCCGGCTGTCGCCGGTCAGCAGCAGGGTGCGGATGCCCATGGCGCTCAGCGCGTCGACCGCGGGCTTGGCCTCGGGACGAACGCCATCGGCGATGGCGATGGTGCCGAGGAAGCGGCCATCGCGCGCGACATAAATCGCCGAGGCGGCCTCGTCGTCGGCGCCCGCGCTCGCCGGCACCGGCACGCCGTTCTCGGCCAGGAGCGCCGGATTGCCCACCAGCACCGTGGCGCCGCCGAGGCGCGCGGCGATGCCGCGCCCGGGCGTGTAGTGGAACCGCTCGGGCTCTTCCGGGACGTGCCCTTGCGCCCGGGCATGAGCGACGATCGCCTGCCCCAGCGGATGCTCCGAGCGCAGCTCGGCCGCGGCCGCGGCGTCGAGCACCGCATCCGCGGTCGCTCCCGCGGCGGGCGCGATCCGCTGCAGCGCGGGCCGGCCGAAGGTGAGGGTGCCGGTCTTGTCGAGCACGATCGTGTCGACGCGGCCGAGCGTCTCGAGGAAGAGCCCGCCCTTGACGATGGCGCCGAGGCGGGCGGCGCGGCCGATGGCGCCCAGGATGGCGAGCGGCGTCCCGGCAGCGACGCCGCAGGCGCCGGCGACGATGACGACGGAAATGGTGGCGCGCATGTCGCGCGTTGCGAGAAAGGTCAGCGCCGCGGCGCCGAGCGCGAAATAGACGAGATAGCCGGCGAGCCGGTCGGCGAGGCGCTCGACCGGCGCCCGCGACTGCTCGGCTTTCTCCACCGCCTCGATGATCTTGCCATAGCTGGTGTCGCGGCCGATGCGCTCGGCGCGGATCTCGAGCGCGCCCGACTGGTTGATCGATCCGGCATAGACCGGGGCGCCGGCCAGCTTCTCGACCGGCAAGGATTCGCCGGTGATGCGCGCCTCGTCGACGAAGGAGTGGCCGGCGATCACCGTGCCATCGACCGGCACGCGGCCGCCGGGATTGATCAGCACCGCATCGCCTGGCTTCAGATCATCGGCCTCGATGTCGCGCACTTCGCCGGCGCGGCGGACGGCGACGGCGCGCGGCAGGAAATCCAGCAAGTCGCGGATGGCGCGCCGGCCGCGCGACACCGTCATGCCTTCCAGCACTTCGGCGACCAGCACGAAGAGCGTGATGACGAGCGCGGTGAAGAACTCGCCGATCGCCGCCGCGGCGATGATGGCGATGCTCATCGACAGCTCCATCGTCATCCGCCGCGCGGCGATGTTTTCCACCGCTTCGCGGAAGATGGGCCAGCCGCCGATGAGGACGCCGGCAACCCCGACCGCGCTGACCTCGCGCCAGGGCTCCCACAGCCGGAACCACACGGCGGCCGCCGCCAGCGCCACCGCGGCAATGCGCAGCGCTTCCGGCCATTCGAAGCCGTGCGCATGCTCGGCTTCATGGTCATGCTCGGGGGCGGCGGCGGGGCGGGTGTCGGACGCGGCCATGGCGGGCGTCGCGCTCACTTCAGATAAGCGTGGACGACGTCGATCAGCTGCTCGGAGCCGCGGGCGCGGTCCGCATCGGGATCGCGCGCGGGATCGGAGACGTGGAAGCGAATATGGTCCTCGAGCAGCTCGGCCATCAGGCTGTTCGCCGCGCCGCGGACGGAGACGACGAGCTGCATCACCCCGATGCATTCCGCCTCCGCTTCGAGCGCGCGCTCGATCGCCTCCACCTGCCCGCGCAGCCGGCGCACGCGGTTCAGCAGCTTGGTCTTCTCGCGGATCGTGTGGCTCATGGACCGGTCCCCGGATGGAAGGCAATAGGATACCCCCCTATCCTATACGCCGCCAGATGCTCCGAAAACCCTCTCTG
>DASQSR010000376.1:0-6969 GCA_035642295.1 Allostellaceae bacterium
GCCGGCGCTGCGACTTTCGGTTGGGCTGTCGGCGGGCGCCGCGGCGGCGCAGGCGGTGGCACGCGGCGGCCGGGGCTCGCAGGCTGCGCCGCGCGCCGCTCGCTTTTCCCGTAGCGCGTCGGAGGGGGAGGCGGACTGGCGGTCTTTGCCAAGGGACCGATCTCCTGATGTGCTGCGTTGCCGAGACGCGGACGTATTCATCTATACTACCTGACATCTTGCTCCCAGACACCATTGATTTCAGGACTTCTTCGGATCCTCGTTCCTCCTCGGCCGCTCCCGCCCGGCGCATCCCAGCCGAGGACCCGGCGCTGCGACAGTTCCCCCAGCGGCCACTGGTTTTCCCGGTCCCTCGGCAACGGATGTGACTTGGGAGGACCTGCGCCGGGGCTCACGCTGGAATCCGCGTCGTGGCGATAAAGACGCGCCTACGGCGTCTCTCGCCAGAGCCGCACGAACTCGCGCAGCTCGCCCGCCTCGACGTCCGAGATCGCCCACAGCGTCATGCCGTTCTGGGTCCAGTGGACGAGGTTGTAGCCGTCCTTCTCGTCGACGCTCGGGCCGCTGTCGGACGCGCCGCCGCTGGGCCAGATGAAGAGATTGATCGGGTGCTTGCCGCGCTGATAGACCAGCGCCGCCACCGCGCGGTTGTCGACATAGTCGAGCCGCCCGCCCTTGAGCGGGAAGCCCTTGTCGGCGAAGTCCTTGACCGGCGGGGCGAAGTCGAGTTTGCCGTCGAACCACGGCTTCACCGTGTGCTGGTCGGTGGAGACGACATCCTCGAGATGCCCCGGCTGCAGCGACCGCACATTGCTGGCGACGATCTCGTCGACGAGGCTCTGCTGCCCCGGCGCCAGGACCAGCAGCAGCAGCGCGGCCGCTACCGCTGCGCCGAGCCCGAACCCGGCGACCGTCCGGCCCCACCAGGCGAAGCGCTGGCGCGGCGCCGGCGCCGGCGGAGCAAGCTGGGCGGCGAGCTTCCGCCGCAGCGCCGCCGGTGCCCGGCGATAGAGATCGCCCTCGCGCAGCGCCGCGCGCGCCGCGTTGAGCGTCGCATAGGCTGCGGTGCACTCGGCGCATTGGGCGCGATGCGCTTCCATCGCCGCGGCCGCGGCCGCGTCCAGCTCGCCGTCGAAATCGGCCTGGGCCAGCAGCACCTTCTCGCACCGCGCCGGATCGGTCATGTCGCCGCCTCGCCGGCCTTCGCTGCTTTCGCCAGCAGCCGCCGGCCCCGCCACAGCCGCGACATCACCGTGCCGATCGGCACCTCCGTCACCTCCGCCACTTCCTTGTAGGACATCTCCTCGAGCTCGCGCAGGATCAGCGTCTCGCGCAGCTCCACCGGCAGGCTCGCCAGCAGCCGGGCGACGCGGCTACGGTCCTGCGCCTTCATCAGCGTCGCTTCCGGGTCATCGCCGGGATCGGCGATCTCGGCGAGCGCGTCGTCCTCCTCGCCGCGCGCCGGCGCCCGCCCGCGATTGAGCTTCATCGAGGCATAGGCCGCATTGCGCACGATCTGCAGCAGCCAGGCGCGCGGGTTCTCGCCCCGGAAGCTGGGAAAATAGGTGAGCGCCCGCAGCACGGCTTCCTGCACCACATCCTCGGCATCCTCGGCATTGCGCATCAGCCAGCGCGCCAGGTTGTAGGCGGCATCGAGATGCGGCAGCACGGCCGTCTCGAACAGGTTCTGGCTCGAAACGCGCGCCATGCCCATCCATCATCCGCGATCCGGTCAGGCCTCGTACCATACCGGAGAGGCCGGCAACAGGGCGGGCCTATCCCGCCATGATCGCCTCGGCCGCGCTTTTATTCCCGGGAATAATTGCGCGCGCTGCGAATAAGTCCGCCCCCTCCGGGATCACCACCCCTGAACCCAACGGGTGGAGGAGAAGATGGTGGACGAGATCACGGCGCCGGAGGCGACAAGGCCAGAGTCCGCGGGGACGACCCGCCGGCGCGCGCTCAAATGCATGGCCTTTGCCGGAGCGGGCGTGCTCTGGACGGTGAGCGGCGGCGTGCCGCGGGCGCTGCGCCTCGCCGGCACGGCCGTCGCCGCGACCGGCGATTTCAGCTTCGTGCAGATCAGCGACAGCCATATCGGCTTCAAGACCGCGCCCAATCCCGACCCGGCCGCGACCCTGCACGAGGCGCTGGCCCACATCGGGCAGCTTCCGGCGCGCCCGGCGCTGCTGGTCCATACCGGCGACGTCTCGCATCTCGCCAAGCCCGAGCAGTTCGACGCCGCCGCGGAGATCGTGAAATCGGCCGGGCTCGAGACGCATTACGTGCCCGGCGAGCACGACGTCCTGAACGACCAGGGCAAGGGCTTCTTCGAGCGCTTCGGCACGGCGGCGACCCCCGGCGGCTGGTACAGCTTCGACCAGGGCGGCGTCCACTTCGTCGCCCTCGTCAATGTCCTCAATCTCAGGCCCGGCGGACTCGGCTATCTCGGCGGCGACCAGCTCGAATGGCTGGAGCAGGACCTCAAAGGACGCAGCGCCAGCACGCCGATCGTCGTTCTCGCCCATATGCCGCTCTGGGCGCTCTATCCGCAATGGGGCTGGGGCACCGACGATGCCGCCGAGGCGCTCTCGTATCTGAAGCGCTTCGGCTCCGTCACCGTGCTCAACGGCCACATCCATCAGGTGCTGCAGAAGGTCGAAGGCAACGTCACGTTCCAGACCGCGCGCTCGACCGCCTATCCGCAGCCCGCCCCCGGCGAGGGCCCGGGCCCGGGTCCCCTCAAGGTGCCGGCCGACCGGCTGAAATCGATGCTGGGCATCCGCCGCATCGAGGTCCGCAGCGAAACCGGCGCGGTCGCGATCAGCGACGCGGCGCTTGGCGCCTGAAGCAGAGGGAAGACAGAGCATGCGCACACGTTCTCTCGCGGCAGGCGGCCTTGCCGTGGCGGCTGCCGCCGCCCTCTTCTGGGCGTCGGCCGCAACCCGCGCCACCGATCCCGCGATGCCCGATCATAGGATGCCGGCGGCGGCGCCCTCGGGCACGCCGGCGGAGACGGTCGCCGCCGCCCCGAACCAGGTGATCATCGACGATTTCGCCTTCGCTCCCAAGACGCTGACCGTGGCGGCGGGCACCGAGGTCGTCTGGGTCAATCGCGACGACGAGCCGCACACCGTGGTCGATGGCAGCGATGCCAAGCGGTTCAAATCCGCGGCGCTCGATACCGGCGACAAATTCGCCTTCGTCTTCAAGACGCCCGGCACCTACCTCTACTACTGCACCATCCATCCGCACATGACCGGAACCATCGTCGTTAAATAGGCCGGCGCGACGGACAACCCGTTCGATCGCATTGCGATCGAACCCGTAGGGGCCGACCGCAAAGCGGTCGGCCGGGTTGTCGGCGTCGTCGCCGGCGGGCGCCAGCGGTTGCGATAGCAACCGCGAGAGCCCGCACCGTGCCGGCATTGCTCGTGCTCTCGACCCGCTAATTCGCCACCGGAATTTTCAGGATGGCCTTCGCCGCCTCGCTCGCCGGCTCGCCGCTCTTGAGCGCGGAGTTGTAGAGCACTTGCAGGATCTGCCGGTCGAGCTGGGTGAAGTTGCCGGCGCGGCGCGGCGCGGCTTCCGCCTTTCCCGGTGCCGGCGCCGCGATCACGCCCATGCCGCGCAGCAGGTCACGGGCAACACAGGCATCGACCGCGTCGAGGCTGCGATCCTCCGACACCGAGACGAACAGCAGATAGCCAATGATCGCATGCTCGGGCGAGAGCAGCATCTTGCCGGCGCAGCCGAGGCCGTGGCGCTGATAGTCCTCGAAGAAGCCGTGATAATCGACGCCGTCGGCGAAGAACGGCGCGATCTCCGCGCCAAAGGCTTTGACGTCGGCCTCGGTGTCGGTCGAGAACAGCACCAGGAAATTGATGTGGCTGCTGGAGACGAGGAAATCCTTGCCGCTCGCCTCCTGCATCTCCTCGATGCGGGCGAAGGTGTCGTTGTAGTAGCGCGGGCTGATGCCTTCCCGGCTCACCACGCCGAAGCTGACCGGCACCTGCCATTTCAGCACGAGCTTCTGCGTGCTGCCCGGCAGCGCGACGAACACGCGCTCCTCGAACGCCTTCACCAGCGCCTGCTGCGTCGCGCCCGGCTGATCCGCCGCCCGCGCGGACGCCGCCACGAGAACGAGCGCGACCAACGCCGCGCCCCATGCCTTCCCGACGATCACCCTTCACCTTCCCGCAACGGACCCTAGCTTCACCGCTGCCGCCTGTGAAGCCGTCGCGCCGCGAGATTCACCACGGGCCTCGGCTTGTGGCGAAGGTGCAATCGGCAGCATCGAAGAAAGGAGATAAGGGGATTGGAGGAGATCACGGGATGAGCGGTTTATCCCCTCCATCCCCAGTTCTCCCCCTATCTCCCTTCCTTGGCCAAGGCTCCGAGGCCTGCAGCCGTGCAGACGAAAGATCGAAGGCGGCGGCGGTGGTTGCCGCCGCCCCCGTCCCTCACTTCTCCGCGAAGGCGTGGTGGAAGCCGTCGAGGAGCGGCGACAGCGCGTAGAGCGCCACCGTCGTCTGGCCGGTCTTGATCATCGCTTCGCTCGGCATGCCCGGCACCATCTTCACCTCCGGGGCCATCGCCTTCAGCTCCTTCGGATCGACGCGGAGCTTCGCCTCGTAATAGGCGTCATGCGTGTGCGGATCGACGATCCGGTCGGCGGAGACATAGGTCACCGTCGCGTCGATCGGCGGCGTGCGCCGCTCGCGATAAGGCAGGAGGCGCACTTCGGCCGGCAGCCCCTCGCGCACCCCGTCGATGTCCTGCGGCCGCACCCGCGCCTCGATCATCAGCGTGTCGTCCTGCGGCACCAGGTCGAGCAGCGGCTCGCCGGCGTTGACGACGCCGCCCGGGGTGTGGACGCGCAAATCGGTGACGGTGCCGTCCTCCGGCGCCCGGATGTCGGTGCGCGCCAGCACGTCGGCCGCCGCCTTGTCCTGCTCTTCCAGCTCGTGCAGCTTCTTCTGGGTGTCGCGCAGGTCCTTCGCCACCTCCTGCTGGCGGTCGTTCTGGAGGCTGAGGATGTCGACCTGGGCTTCGGCGATGCTCTGCTTCGCCTTGGCGATCTGCGCCAGCGTGTCGCCGTGCTCGCCGTCGACTTCGGCGAGGTCGCGCAGCAGCTCGAGCAGGTGCGGCTTGCGCTCCAGCCCCTTGCTGACCAGCATCTGCACGTTCGCGATGTCCTGCTGCAGCAGCGACGAGCGCGTCTCCAGCGCCTTGAGCTCGGCCTGAAGGCCGTCGATCTGCTCGTGCACCTCCTTGATGCGGTCCCCGATGGCCGCGACCTTCGAGTCCTGGAGCAGGCGCTCGGTGTCGAAGATCTTCTGCTGGCCGGCGAGCGTCGCCGCCACCGTCGGATCCGATTTCTGCGCCTCGAGATCGGCGGGGAAGGTGATCTCCTGGACGTCGTCGCGCTCGGCCTGCAGCCGCGCCTCCTGCGCTCGGGCGTCCCAGAGCTGCCCCTTGATCGCCGCCAGGTCGGCCTTCGCCCGGGTGTCGTCGAGCGTGACCAGGACTTGGCCCGCTTTCACCGCGTCGCCGTCATGGACGAGGATCGTGCGGATGATGCCGCTTTCGAGATGCTGCAGCGTCTTGCGATGCGAGCTCGACACCACCATCCCCGGAGCGATGGCGGCGCTCTGGAGCGGCGCGAACGCCGCCCAGGTGCCGAAGCCGATGACGAAGATGCCGATCAGCGCCGAGCCGGCCAGCACCAGCTCGCGCATGCGCCCGAGCGGCGTCGGCGGCGGCGGATGGTCGGGGAGCAGAGTGATCGTGGTCATGCTCATGGGGCTCGCTCCCTCAGGCGCTTTGCGATTGGGCTTTGGCCGGAGCCGGCTGGTGCATCGGCACCGCCGGCGGCCTGCCCGGGCCGGCATTGAGCTTGGCGATCACCTCGGCGCGGCTGCCATAGGCGTCGACCGCGCCTTGGCGCAGCACCAGCAGCTTGTCGGCGAGCCCGAGCACGCTCGGCCGATGGGCGACCATGACCACCGTGGTCCCCGTTTCCTTGAGGCGGAGAATGCAGCGGTGCAGCGCCTCCTCGCCGTCATGGTCGAGGCTGGCGTTGGGCTCGTCGAGAACGACGAGGCGCGGCCGGCCGAACACGGCGCGGGCGAGGCCGATGCGCTGGCGCTGCCCGCCCGACAGCTTCAGCCCGGCATCGCCGATCTCGCTGTCATAGCCGCGCGGCAGGCGCATGATGATCTCGTGCAGGCCGACCAACGTCGCCGCCTCGATGATGTCGCGCGGCGCGCCGGTGCCGAGGCGGGCGATGTTGTCGCGCACCGTGCCGGCGAACAGCTCGATGTCCTGCGGCAGGTAGCCGATATGGTGCGAGCCCTTGGCATCGTGCCAGACGCCGATATCGGCGGCGTCGAGCCGCACCTTGCCGGCGGTCGGCGTCCAGGTGCCGGTGATGAGCCGGGCCAGGGTCGATTTCCCCGCCGCCGACGGGCCGATGATGCCCAGCACTTCACCGGGGTTGAGATCGAAGGAGATGCCGCGCAGCGTCGGCTCGTCGCCGCCGGGCGGCACGAAGACGACGCGCTCGACCAGGAGATCGCCTTGCGGCCGCGGCAGCTCCATCCCGGGCTCGCCGGATGGCAGCGAGTCGACGAGATCGCTGAGCCGCCGGCGCGCCAGGCGCGCCGTCACCAGCGACTTCCAGGTGCTGATGGCGCCCTCGACCGGCGCGAGCGCGCGGCCGAGCAGGAACATGGCGGCGAACATCGCGCCGGGGCTTATCTCGTGCTCGATGACCAGCAGGGCGCCGGCGCCGAGAATCGCCGTCTGCACGAACAGCCGCGCGAACCGCGACAGCGCGATGATGGTCGCGCCGCGCGCGCCGGCGACGCGATGGGCGTCACGCGCGCCGCCATTCTCGCGTCGCCACAGCCGGAGCACGCCCTCGCCCATCCCCATGGCGCGGATCACCTCGGCGTTGCGCAGCGC
>DASQSR010000377.1:0-3303 GCA_035642295.1 Allostellaceae bacterium
CGCTTGCCGGGGCGGGTAGGCGGTGAAGATGATGTAGTCTCGCGAGGCCACCTTGGTGTGGCACGCATAGCCGCACTCGGCGCCGGTCATGGAAGGCTCGAAGGTCTTGGTGGCAGGATCGCAGGCGAACTGGGCATAGGCCCAGCCGTGCGTGTTCGGGAGTCGATCATCATGGGGTTTCCGAGAATGGCCTTGATGCCCGTCTCGGTGTCGCTGACGGCGACATCCTCCCAGGTCTCGTATCCTCGGATGTCGGAGAACGCCAGCCCATCCGGCACTTTCAGCGTGTACCTGTCCTGCCGAGCGAGGGTGATGCCTGCAGAGGTGGCGAGCAATGCGGCAACGATGAGAGCCATCGCATCGGTTTCACTTCTGCGATGGCGTTCGCGTGTTTGCTTCTGCTCGTCCACCGTGGCGTTCTCCCATCAGCGTTTCGTTGCGGTTTCGGGCAACGCGGTGGCCGCGTCTTCCGGTTTCAAACAGTCCGTGTCGCGAAGGCACGGTAAACGACGGCACCGCCCCAAACTGGAGATTGCCTCGCCGCAAACGCAACTACGCATATGCGGCGCCGCCACCGTCACGGCGCGGCGGTGACGTAGGTGTAGAAGCGCGCCGTGCCGTCGGGCTCGGTCTCGCGGTAGATGCCTTGGATCTCGGCCTCGAGGCCGGGGAAGAGGTTGGCGCTCTTCTCGAAGACCTTGAGATAGTCGAGCATCGGCCGGGTGCGCTCGTCGAGCTTCTCGCCGGGAATGACGGTGGCGATGCCCGGCGGGTAGACGACGAACAAGGTGGTGGCGACGCGGCCTTCGAGCTGGTCGAGCGGCAGATACTCGACCTGGTTGCGGACGAGGCGCCGCGCCGCCTCGGAGGGCGGCATGACCATGGTGGGGAGATGCTCCGGGCGGAACTGCAGACGCTGCAGCGCGCTCGTCTGGTGCTCGCGGTGGAAGGCATGCATCTCCGCGCAGAGGTCGCGCAGGCGCACCCCGGCATAGCGCCGGGGCCGGCGGCGGACGAATTCGGGAATCGCCTCTTCCAGCGGCACATTGTCGTCGTGGGCGCGCTTGAAGGCGACGAGCGCGCTGAGCAGCGTTCCGGCCTTGCTCGACTCGACGCCTGGCGTCAGCAGGAAGAGCAGCGAGTTGAGGTCGTTCTTCTCCGGCACGACGCGGTTCTCGCGCAGATACTGGGCGACGATCGGCGCCGGGATGCCGTGCTCGGCGTAGCCGCCGGTCTCTCGGTCGAAGCCGGGCGTCAGCAAGGTCAGCTTGTTGGGATCGGTCATGGCGTAGCCCGGCGCGACGCGGGTGAAGCCGTGCCAGAGCGCCCCGGGCGCCATCTCCCAGAAGCGGGGATCGGTGGCGAGATCGTCGGTCGGCACCTCTTCCCAGAGGAGCTGGCGGGCCTCCTCACCCGACGCCGCGCCGCGAGGCGAGACGCGCCGCGGCACGAAAGGCTCGAAGAACCAGCGCCGCGCCGGATCGGCCTCCTTCTCGGCGAAGTCGCGCGCGATCGCCCGGATCTTCTTGCGCAGCTCGATGCCGATGCGGATGGTGTCGTCCCACAGAACCTCGCCCGAGCGGCCTTTCATCATCTGCGCGCCGACATCGAGCGAGGCGAACAGCGGATAGAAGGGCGAGGTCGAGGCGTGAGCGAGAAACGTCTCGTTGAAGCGCCGGTGCTCGACGCGGCGGGATTGGCCGCGGATATGGCTGTCGCGCACATGGATCTGCGAGGCCTGGGAGAAGCTGGCGAGCTGCTTGTGCGTCGATTGGGTGGCGATGATGCCGGGGCTCGCCGCGTCGAGCCGGGCGAGCCCCATGGCGAAGCGGCCGGCGTACAGCGGGTGGAACTTCATGAAGCCGGCCCAGGCCTCGTCGAAGAGGATGTAGTCGCAGAGATGACCGATCCTGGCGAGGATCACCTCGGCGCTGTAGATGGTGCCGTCATAGGTGCATTGCTCGATGACGGCGGCGCGGAACGGCCGCTCGCGCCGCCAGGCCTCGGGCGGGGCCAGCGGATTGCGGCGGATCTTCTCGCGGATGCGGCGCTCGTCCAGCGCCTCGACGTCGATGGGACCGATGAGGCCCTGGGCGTTGCGGTCGGTCTCGAGGAAGATCGGGATGCCGCCGCCGAGCAGCAGCGCGCCGTGATGCGCCGCCTTGTGGTTGTTGCGGTCGAAGAGCACGAGATCGCCTTCGGCGATGAGCGACGAGAGCACGATCTTGTTCGATGCCGAAGTGCCGTTCAGCACGAAATAAGTGCGTTCGGCGCCGAAGATCTTCGCCGCTTCCTTCTGCGCCGCCAGCGCCGGCCCTTCATGCGTCAGCAGATCGCCGAGCTCGATCACGGAGTTGTCGAGATCGTCGCGGAAGATTGCCTCGCCGAGATGCTCGACGAAGATCCGGCCGATCGGGCTGCGGTTGTAGAAGACGCCGCCATTGTGGCCGGGGCAGGTCCACATCTGGTTGCCTTCCTCGGCGTAGTCGACGAGAGCGCCGAAGAACGGCGTCTTCAAGGTCTCGGCATACTGCTTCAAGCGGCTCACCAGGTTCTTGGCGATGAACTCCGGCGTCTCCTCGGCGAGGAAGACGTAGCCGTCGACATGGTCCAGCACCTCGACCGGCACGTCCTCGAGACGCTTGCGGCGCACCAGGAGGACGATCGGCATCTCCAGCCCGCGGCGGCGCACATAGGCCATCAGCGCCGTCATCTTGCCGTCGATGCCCTTCTTGCCCCAGTCGACGATCATGCAGCCGATGGCGGCATCGGTCTTGATCGCGAGCTCGGCATCCTCGACGCGGCGCGCATGCACGACGGCAAAGCCGAGCTTCTGCACCGCGGCGATGATCTGCTGCAGCCGCGAGCCTTCCAGCTCCTCGGCATCGAAGGCCGGGGCGCAGACGAGAAAGGTGAACCGTCGAAAGAAGTCCATAGCGCCTCTGCCCTACCTGCCTTGATGCGAGGGCCGCAGCTTCACCCAAACGCGCCGGGCGGGCAAGCGCGGCGCGAGTTCGCGCGGCGCGGGACGGCGGCGCTTGCCACCGTGCGGCCACGACAGGCGCCGTTTGAAGCGGAAAGACAGCGGCGCCGCCCTGGCCCTAGGCTCCCCGTGGTTTCCCCACGGCGCACGCGATTCGGAGGTTGAGACATGGCCAGCAGCATTGCCGGCATCAAGATTCCCGACAGCAAGATGGCGCGCGACCTGACAGCGCTGATCCGCGGCGCCGAGCCCGATCTCCTCTTCCACCATTCCTCGCGCGTCTTTCTCTTCGGCGCGCTGACGGGCGAGCGCAAGCGCCT
>DASQSR010000378.1:0-6829 GCA_035642295.1 Allostellaceae bacterium
TCGCGCTCACCCTCGTCCTCTTCGCGCTGTCCGGCGCTGCGCTCTTCACCCGCGGCAATTTGAGCCCGGGCACGCGCGAGGATCGCGGCAACCGCTGGGTCATCGCCGTCTTCACGGTGATCGGCCTCGCCGATGCGATCCTGCCGGCCTACACCGATCGGCGGGCGTTCTGGACGATCGACGGCGATGCCGTTCGCTGGATCGGCGTCGTCCTGTTCGCCGCCGGCGGCGCGCTGCGGATCTGGCCGGTCTTCGTGCTCGGCAACCGCTTCAGCGGCCTCGTCGCCATCCAGCCCGGACACGCCCTGGTGACGACTGGAATCTACGGCGTCGTCCGCAATCCGAGCTATCTCGGCGTCATCGTCATGACCGCAGGCTGGGGATTGGCCTTCCGCTCGGGCGTCGGGTTGCTGCTGACAGTGCTCTTTCTGCCGCCGCTGATCGCGCGGATGAACGCCGAGGAGCGGCTGCTGCGCTCGGAATTCGGCGATGCCTACGAGGCCTATCGCGCCCGCACCGCGCGCCTCATTCCCTGGGTCTACTGACGCATTGCCGGTCGAACGTTCCCGGTTGCTGCCGTTGCCGGCTGCCGAGGCTCAGCTCGCCTTCACCTCGATCTTCTTCTGCTGTTTTTGCGCCTCGCCGGTCTTGGGCAGCGTCAACGTCAGCACGCCCTTGGAGAACTCGGCGGCGATCTTGTCGCGATCGACGCCCTCGGGAACCTCGAAGCTGCGCTGGAACGAGCCGTAGGCGCGCTCGGACAGGTAGCGGTTCTTGTCCTTCTCTTCGCGCTCCTGGCGCTTCTCGCCCTTGATGACGATGACGTCGCCGGTCATGGTGACGTCGATGTCCTTCTCGCTCATGCCGGGAAGCTCGGCGGCGATCTTGTAGCTCTTGTCGTCCTCGGTGACATCGACCGCGGGCACGGCGATGCCGAAAGAGGTCTCGAAGCGGGCCAGCGGCTCGACATCGAAAAGGCGGCGGAAGCCCGGGGCGCCGAAGCCGAACCGGTCGAACAGCCGGTCCATCTCGGTGCGGAAGAATTGCCAGGGATCGGGTGCCGGGCTGCGTGCCGGAGCGGATGTTGCCTTCTTCACCGCGACGGGAGTATCAGCCATGACGTTTCTCCATCGATGATCAGACGTGGCGGGTGGCGACCACCCGACAGCAACGCTAAGGGATCGCGCCTTCCGTTGCCTTGATTCAGCTCAATCCCGCGCCGCCTTGGCGGCGTATCATGGATGCGGAGGCCGTCACGCCCTGCGTCGCGAACGAAGATCTGCGGAAGTCGATCCCGTGCCCATCTGCCGCCCCACGCGGCAGGACATCTTCCGCGAGGCGTTCAACCCTGCCGAGGAGAGCTTCGCCGCCGCCGTTCCTGGCGCGCGACGGCCGATCGCTCAGCCGAGGGAACAGAGGAGCCTATAAGTCGCAGTGAGCGGTGGCTGCGCAGCGTAGCGCTGCAGCGCCGCGGCGGCGATGTCGCGTTCGGCCGCGGCAAGGTCCTCGGCGCCGGCCGCTTCGACGATGAGCGCCTCGGCGCAATCCTGATCGGCCGCGCCGCGCAGCCCGGCCTCGGCCGTCTTCGGCGCGGCAATCGGCTTCGCCCGCCAATGCTGCGCGCGGATGATGCCCGGCCGCGACTGGAGCGTCGGCAGGAGATGCTCGCGCACCTCTTGGTCGAACGCGGCGGTCGCCTCGGCGCGCGGCGCCAGCCTCAGGGTCAGCAGCACGGCGCCCGAAGCCTCGCCGAAATTCGCCACCCGCTCGAACCCGGCGCGCACGGTGTTGCGGAAGCCGCCCATCACCCGCCGCGTCCAGGCCGTCGGCTGGTCGAGGCGCTCGAGATAGGCGGGCGAGGCTAAGGTCGCGAGGCCGTCGAGCTCGTAGCAGGCGAAATAGCGCGGGCTCCCGGCCAGCGCCCGAAAGCGCCGGCCGCGGCGAAAGCCCGGCACACTGAGGCGCTCCGGCAGATGCTCGCGCCAGTACCACTCGTTGAAATCAGCCTCGAGTGCCTGATCGATATCGGTCCATATCGCCAGAAGCGCCGGGCGGTCGGCGGCGCTGGCACGCGAGGCAAGGGTCATGGAGCGCATCTCCCGTAGGGGCCGAAAGCGAGGATAGCCGATCGACGCACAGGCCCGCACCTCTTCGCATCCGTCCGAGCCGCTGCGATCGCGATGGAGGCGGCGCCACACTACCGGTAGAATGGCGGAAAAATGACACGAAGATCGACCCAGGGAGGACCGCCGCCATGCCTGCCGCGATTCCGACTGTCGCCGACGTCACGCGCCATCATGCCGCAACGCGCCCGGACCGGGTCGCCTTTCGGTTCATGGGCGAGACCATCACCTATGCCGCCCTTGACCGGCGCGCCAATCAGGTGGCGCAAGGGCTGATCGCCGCCGGCATCGCGCCCGCGGCGCGGATCGCCATCCTCGCCAAGAACGGCCCGGACTTCTTCGAATTGTGGTTCGGCGCGGCCAAGACCAAGGCGGTGCTGGTACCCGTCAACTTCCGCCTGGCGGCGCCCGAGGCCGCTTTCGTCATCAACGATGCCAAGGCCGAGCTGCTCTTCGTCGGCGCGGACTTCTATCCGCTGATCGAGAAGATCCGCGCCGAGCTCACCTCCGTTCGCCGCGTCATCGCGCTGGACGGCGGCCATGCGCTCTGGCCGGACTACCGGCGCTGGCGCGAGGACCAGAAGACGAGTGATCCCGCCTTGCCGATCCTCGGGCGCGACTGCGCCATCCAGATGTATACCAGCGGCACGACCGGCCACCCCAAGGGGGCGCAGCTCAGCCACGACAATTTCCTGGCGCTGCTGCCGAGGGCGCTCGAGCAGTGGGGACACTGGCACGAAGGCGACGTCAATCTCGTCGCGATGCCGCTCTTCCACATCGGCGGCAGCGGCTGGGCCCTGGTCGGCCTCTATCGCGGGATCGAGAATGTGCTGACGCGGGATTTCGATCCGCCGGCGATCCTTGCCGTCATCGAGCGCCAGCGCGTCACCAAGGCCCTCTTCGTCCCGGCGATGATGCTGTTCCTGCTGCAGGCGCCGCAATGCCGCGAGACCGATGTCTCGTCGCTCGAGCTCATCGTCTACGGCGCGTCGCCGGCGCCGCTCGACCTGCTGCGCGAGGCGGTCGCGACCTTCGGCTGCGGCTTGGCGCAGGTCTACGGCCTCACCGAGACCACGGGAGCCGTCACCTACCTTCCGCCCGAGGACCACCAGGGCGAGGCCGCCGCCCTGCGCATGAAATCCTGCGGCAAGCCGATGAACGGCGTCGAGATCAAGATCGTCGACGCCGCCGGCAAGGCGTTGCCGCCGGGCGAGGTCGGCGAGGTCGTCTGCCGCACGCCGCAGGTGATGCTGGGCTACTGGAACCTGGAGGAGGCGACGCGGCGCGCGATCCGCGACGGCTGGTTCCATACCGGCGATGCCGGCTATCTCGACGGCGACGGCTATGTCTATATCTATGACCGGGTGAAGGACATGATCGTCTCCGGCGGCGAGAACATCTATCCCGCCGAGGTCGAGAGCGCGCTCTTCGGTCATCCCGCCCTCGCCGATGTCGCGGTGATCGGCGTGCCCGACGCGCAATGGGGCGAGGTGGTGAAGGCGATCGTGGTCAAGAAGCCCGGCGCCGCCGTCAGCGCCGCCGAGCTCATCGCCTATGCGCGCGAGCGCATCGCCGGCTACAAGGTGCCGCGCTCCGTCGATTTCGCCGAGGCGCTGCCGCGCAATCCCTCCGGCAAGATCCTGAAGCGCGAGCTGCGCAAGCCCTATTGGCAGGGCCGCGAACGCCAGGTGAATTAGCTCGGAGCCCGCTGGCGCTGGCGCGGGTCGCTCTTTTCGGCCGAGGCGCCGCACGGCTATAGTGGGCCGCGCCCGGTCGGCCGGGCGCCTAGGTTAAGGGAAAGCCAATGTCCGACGCGCTTCTTTCATCCTTCACGCCGGAGAATTTCCGCGCCGTTCTGCATGAGGCCGGGTACCGCGCGGAGCTGATGAGCGATCGACCGAACGGGCCCTATTTGCGCTCGGCGACCGGCGGCGTTCCCTTCGAGGTGCAGTTCGTCAACAAGCTGGCGAACAGCGACGGCTATGCCGACGTGACTTTAGCCGTCATCGTCCGGGTCGAAGGCAAGCTGCCGCTCGCCGCCGTCAATGACTGGAACAACGGCCGGCGTTTCGGCCGGCTGCGCCTCGTCGGCGAGGTGGTGATCCTCGACATGGATGTCAGCGCTGTCGGCGGGGTGACGCCGACGCATCTCCGGACGCTGATCGGGATCTGGGACCAGCTTGCCCAGGATGCGACGCTCCATCTGCGCAATACCCTGGCGCGGCTCGGCGCCCAAGGCCAGGGGGCCGGCCCGGCCGTCGCGCCGCTGCCCGCTTCCGGCACCATTCCCGCCGAGGGCGCCGCCAGCCCGCGTCCCGCCGCCAAGTCTTTGAACTGACGCACCGCCGTAACACGCGCGTCACGGGCTCGTCGAACAATCTCGCGATGCGGCCTAGAGGCCGCAACGGCCCACGAGAGAGGCGTTTGCCAGGCGCGTAGCGTGAGCGGCGACAAAGCTTATTGGCATCGGCGCGACCTGGCGACGCCGTCGCGGCTGAACCTGACCGAGGCGTTCCAGCGCGGGCTCGCCTGCCATCGCGCGGGCAATCTCGGCGAGGCCGAGCGCCTCTACAGCGCGATCCTGATGCAGAAGCCCGGTCATCGTGGCGCGCTGCATCTCCTCGGCCTCATCGCGCATCAGCGCGGGCAGCACGCGGCGGCGCTGGGGCTCGTCGACCGGGCGATCGCCGCCGGCGACCGGTCGGCGGAGATTGAGAGCAGCCGCGGCCAAATTCTTTCGGCGCTCGGCCGTCCGGAGGAAGCGCTGGCGAGCTTTGAGCGCGCCGCGGCGCTGCAGCCGAAGGAGGCGGCGCATCACGGCAATTGCGGCAACCTTCTGCTCGCCTTGCGGCGTTTCGACGCGGCGCTCGCCCGCTACGACCGCGCCTTGGCGCTCCTTCCCGATCATCCGGAGACGCTGGGCAATCGCGGCATCGCGCTCCACCATCTCGGGCGCTTTGATGCGGCGCTGGAGAGCTTCGACCGGGTGCTGGCGCTCCAGCCCGGCCAGGCCGGCGCGCATGCCAACTGCGCCAATACCTTGCGCACCCTGGGGCGTTTCGAGGAGGCGCTGGCGAGCTTCCGCGAGGCGGTGCGGCTCGAGCCCGGCAATGCCGGAATGCAGGCCAATCTCGCGCTGGAGCTCGCCGATGCCGGCGACTTCGCCGCCGCCATGGCCGGCTATGCGCGCGCGCTGGCGTGCCGGCCGGACTGTGCCGACGCGCATTTCGGCGAAGCGCTGTGCCACTTGCTGCACGGCGATTTCGCGCGCGGCTGGCCGAAATACGAATGGCGCTGGAAAATCCCGCACGGGGTATCGGGGGGCCGACGCGACGTCGGCGCGCCGCAATGGCGCGGCGACGCGCCGCTTGCCGGCAAGACCATCCTGCTTCATGCCGAACAGGGCTTCGGCGACACCATACAGTTCTGCCGCTACGTCCCGTTGGTGGCGCGCCAAGGCGCCACGGTGCTCCTCGAAGCGCAGCCGCCGCTGCTGCCGCTGCTGCGTTCGCTTGCGGGGCCGGCGCGGCTTTTGGCGCCTGACGAGGCGCTGCCCCAGGTCGATTTCCATTGCCCGCTGTTGAGCCTGCCGCTCGCCTTCGCGACGACGCTCGACACGATCCCGGCACCCGGTCCCTATCTCGGAGCGCCGCCGGACCGGGTCGAGACGATGACGGCGCTGCTCCCGCCATGGTCGTCTTTGCGCGTCGGTCTCGTCTGGTCCGGCAATCCCGCACACCGCAATGACCGGAAACGCTCGCTCGCGCTGGAGCATCTGGCGCCGCTGCTCGGCCTTCCCGGCATCGCTTATGTCAGCCTCCAGCGCGATCTTTCAGCCGAGGACGAGGCGGTTCTGGCACGCTACCCCGGCGTTGCGCTTCTGGGCCGGCATCTCGGCGATTTCGCCGACACGGCCGCGGCTTTGGCGCCGCTCGATCTCGTCATTACCGTCGATACCGCCGTCGCGCATCTGGCCGGGGCGATGGGGAAGTCGCTGTGGCTGCTGCTGCCCCATGTTCCCGACTGGCGCTGGCTGCTCGAGCGCGAAGACAGCCCCTGGTACCCGACCCTGCGCGTCTTCCGCCAGCCTGCGGCGGGCGATTGGGCCAGCGTCATCGCGCGGGTCGCCGACACGCTCGCGGCGATCCGTCGCGAGTCCCGGCCGTGACCCGCTTGGCACCGCCGCGGCTGAACCTGAGCGAGGCGTTCCAGCGCGGGCTCGCCTGCCATCGCGCCGGCCATCTCGGCGAGGCCGAGCGTCTCTACCGGGCGATCCTGGCGGAGAAGCCCGATCATCGCGGCGCGCTGCATCTTCTCGGGCTCGCCGCGCATCAGCGCGGACAGAACGAGGCGGCGCTCGCTCTCATCGACCGGGCGATTGCCGTGGGCGACGGGTCTGCCGAGGCTCAGAGCAGCCGCGGCCGCATTCTGGAGGCGCTGCGCCGCCCGGAGGACGCGCTGGCGAGCTTCGAGCGCGCCGTGGCGCTGCAGCCGCAAGAGGCGGCGCATCACGGCAATTGCGGCAACATGCTGCTCGCCTTGCAGCGCTTCGCCGCGGCGCTCGCCTGCTACGACCGCGCCTTGGCGCTCTATCCCGACCATCCGGAGACGCTGAGCAATCGCGGCATCGCGCTGCATCATCTCGGGCAGTTTGCGGCGGCGCTGGCGAGCTTCGACCGGGCATTGGCGCTCGCGCCGGGTCTTGC
>DASQSR010000379.1:0-3745 GCA_035642295.1 Allostellaceae bacterium
GAGTATTACGACCGCGAATCACCGGCGCTCAGGCCTTTCGCCGACGAGGTCGACACCTTGCTGCTGCTCGAGATGCCGCGCGACTGTCTCTATCACAAGCATCTCATGTACAACGCCGGCATCATCCTGGCGCGCGGCGACATCCTGATGATCGGCGATTCGGACGCGATGGTGCGGCCGGGCTTCGTCGCCGCGATCCTCGACGCCTTCGCGCGCGATGGAAGGCAGGTCCTGCATCTCGACCAGTTCCGCAACCATCGCCGCGACCTCTACCCGTTTTGCTATCCCTCCTTCGAGGAGGTGCTCGCCGAGGGCTGTGTCAACAACCGCGGCGGCAAGACGGCCGGCGTGCTCGATACCGAGGACCCCGTCCATCGCCGCAATTACGGCGCCTGCATGTGCGCCGGGCGCGCCGATCTCATCGCCATCGGCGGGGCCGACGAACACATGGATTATCTCGGCCACATCTGCGGGCCCTATGACATGACCTTCCGTCTGGTCAACCGCGGCTATCGGGAAGTCTGGCACGAGACGGAGTTCACCTATCACACCTGGCATCCCGGGCAGGCCGGGGAGGACAACTACCAGGGCCCGCATGATGGACGGCAGCTCTCGACCACCTCGCTCGAAGCGCTGGTCTCGGGGCGAGAGATGCCCCTCGTCGAGAACCCCGCCATCGCCAGCTTGCGCCGGGGCGAAAATACCGACGAGGACGCGCTGCTGGCGCGCCTCATCGATCCCGAAGCGGTTCGCCGCTGGCGCCTCGCATCCCGGCGCCCGCAGCGCGGCGCGATCTCGGACCGCGCCAGTGCCGCCGACCGGATGATCTATCGCGGCCATAGGCTTGAGCGTCGCGGCTCGGCCTGGATCGCAAGACCTATCCTGGCGGGGCCGGGCGACCTCTATGAGGCGACGGAAGTCGAGCCCCTCAAATCCCGGATCGATAAGGCCGCGCCGAACTGGCTCCCGGCGATGTCGGCGGCAGGATCGCTGTTCATGCTGGTCGACCGGCTTTGGCAGAGGCTGGTGCTCGATCGGCGCCCCGCCGGCCGCTCGGGAAGCTGACGCATGATCGCGGCCTTCCTTCGCAAATGGCGGCACAGACTGGATTTTCTGACGCGCGAGGTCGCCTACCAGGCGCGGGGCGCGACGAGCCTGCTGGCGGCCTTGGCCTTCGCCTCGGCGGGCGGGGGAGCGATCCTGGTTCTGGTGACGGCGCCCGCCCAGGCGCGCTTTCTGAGCCGCGTCGCGCGGATGATTTGCCGCGCCCCCTGCCAAACGCGGGTCATCACCGATCTGGCGATGCTGGAGCGAAGCCTCGCCGAACGGGGCGGGCAGCCAACGCGCATCCTGCTTGCCGGCGACCTCTATGCGCGCTTTCATGCGCGGCTCGCCGCCGAGGTGCGTGCCGGGACGTTGTCGGTGGCGTGACCGGCGAGGGCGGGTGGGACGCTTCGTCGCAAGTTCAACACCGGCGCCTAACCGGCTGATCGCTATGCTGGAATGCTGGGATCGAGTGGAATGCCGGGATTGCGGAAAGCGAGCATTTGCTATCTTATACAGATCGCCAGGAGGGTGGCCCTTGAGGGGAAATGACGTTGTTGGCTGCTAAAGGTCTCGATCCGCAAGCGGTCGATCGGCTCTATTGGGGATTGCGGCGCATCCGGCGGGTCGAGGAGGAGATCGCGCGGATCTATCCCTCCGACAAGATCAAGAGCCCGGTTCACCTCTCGATCGGCCAGGAGGCGGTGGCGGTCGGCATTTGCATGGCTCTGCGCCCGGACGACGTGGTGGCGCCCACCTATCGCGGCCATGCCGCCTATCTCGCCAAAGGCGGCGATCTCGGCGCGATGATGGCCGAGCTCTATGGCAAGGCCGGCGGCGCAGCGGGCGGCAAGGGCGGCTCGATGCATCTCGTCGGCATGGAGCAGTTCATCCTCGGCGCGTCGGCGGTGGTCGGCACGACCATACCGCTCGCCGTCGGCTATGCGCTGGCGCTGAAGCGGGAAGGGCGGGGGCGGATCGCGGTCGCCTTCTTCGGCGATGGCGCGACCGAAGAGGGCGTCTTTTACGAGTCGCTCAACTTCGCCGCCCTGCATCGCCTGCCGGTGCTCTTCGTCTGCGAGAACAACCGTTATGCCATCCACACGCCGATCGGCAAGCGCTGGGCGACCGAGCGCCTCGCCGAGCGTGTCGGCACCTTCGGCATCCCGGCGACCCGGATCGAGGATGGCGACGTGCTGAAGATCCATGCCTGGGCCGAAGAAAGCGCCGAGGCTATCCGCACCGGGGAATCCGGTCCGCGTTTTGCCGAGTGCTTCACCTATCGCTGGCGCGAGCATGTCGGGCCGGGCGAGGATTACGACGCGGGCTATCGCTCGCGCGAAGAGCTGGCGCACTGGCTCGAGAATGATCCGGTGGAGCGGATGGGCGCGCTCCTCCCGGCCGCCGAGCGTCGGCGGATCGACGCCGCAATCGAAAGCGAGATCGCGGCGGCGATCGCCTTTGCCGAGCAAAGTCCCTTCCCCGAACCTGCGGAATTGCTGACGCATGTCTTCGCGAGCTGAGGCGGCCCAAAGCGCCGCGCCGGCGATCCGGCCGGAACGCCGGTTGCGCTATGTCGACGCGCTCAACGAGGCCGTGGCGCAGGAAATGGCGCGCGACCCGCGCGTCTTTCTCTTCGGTCTCGATGTCGACGATCACAAGGGCATCCAGGGATCGACGCTCGGCCTCCAGGAGCGCTTCGGCGCCGACCGCGTGTTCAACACGCCGCTCTCCGAGGATGCGATGACCGGCGTCGCCATCGGCGCTGCGATGGCGGGGCTGCGCCCGATCCATGTGCATATCCGCATGGACTTCCTCATGCTCTGCATGAACCAGCTCGTCAACATGGCGGCGAAGGCGCACTACATGTATGGCGGCGCCGTGCGGGTGCCGATGGTCGTGCGCTCGATGATCGGCAAGTCCTGGGGGCAGGGGGCGCAGCATTCGCAGGGACTGCACGCGATGTTCATGCATGTCCCCGGCCTCAAGGTCGTGGCGCCGTCCAACGCGCATGACGCCAAGGGCTGCCTCATTGCCGCCATTCGCGACGACAACCCCGTCATCTTCGTCGAGCATCGGCTGCTCTATTCGACCGAGGCGGCGGTGCCGGAGGAAGCCTACGCCGTACCGTTCGGCCAGGCGCGGATCATGGCCGGCGGCGACGACATCACCGTCGTCGGCATCTCGAACATGGCCGTCGAGTGCCTCCGCGCGCGCGAGCTGCTGTCGGAGGTCGGCATCGCCGCCGAAGTGATCGACCCGATCTCGCTGGTGCCGCTCGACCTCGACACCATCGCCCAATCGGCGCGCCGGACGCGACGGCTGCTGGTCGTCGACAACGCCTGGACGACCGGCGGCGCCAGTGCCGAGATCGTCAGCGGCGTCGTCGAGCGGCTCGGACCCGCGGCCTTGCGCTCGGTCGGCCGCATGGGGTTCGCGCCCACGACCTGCCCGACCACGCCCTCGCTCGAGCACGAGTTCTATCCCAATCCCAGCACCATTGCCGCCCGCATCCACCGCCTGCTGCGGCCGGACGCGCCGGCCTGGGCGCCATCGTCCGAGCATGCGGCGCTCGCCTATCAGATCCAGTTTCGCGGACCCTTCTGAGCGGGAGGGGGGCAAGCATGTCTACGAGCTGGCGGCCAGCACCTGGGGCGAGGAAGAGCGCAACGCCATCCTCGAGGTGCTCGACAGCGGCCGC
>DASQSR010000380.1:0-3356 GCA_035642295.1 Allostellaceae bacterium
GCGCTCGCCGAGCTGCCGCCGCTGATCAAGGGCTATCTCCGCCTCGGCGGGTTCGTCGGCGACGGCGCGGTGATCGACCACCAGTTCAACACCACCGATGTCTGCGTCGTGGTGAAGACCGACCTGGTCACCGATAAGTACTATCGGCATTACGAGCGCCAGGCGCGGGACGGCGGCGCCAGCGCATGAGCGCCACGCTCCTTCGCTTTGCCCGGGCCTTCCTCTACCTCGCCATCACTCTCCCGCTGATGCCGCTGCAGGCGCTGTTCGTGGCGCTGAAGAGCCCGTTGCGCCGCCGTCTGCCGCTGCTCTATCACCGCTGGACGACGCGGCTCCTGGGCTTCCAGATCCACCTCAACGGGACGCCCTCGCCGCAGCGACCGACGCTGTTCGTCGCCAACCACGTCTCCTTCCTCGACATCGAGATCCTGGGCGCGGTGCTCGAGACCTCCTTCATCGCCAAGGCCGAGCTCGCGCGCTGGCCGTTCTTCGGCTGGCTCGCCAAGCTGCAGCGCACCGTCTTCGTCGACCGCCGCGTCAGCAGCACGCACCACCAGCGGAGCGCGATCCGCGAGCGGCTCGACGAGGCCGACAATCTCGTCCTCTTTCCCGAAGGCACGACCGGCGACGGCAATCGCGCGCTGCCGTTCAAGAGCGCGCTGTTCAGCGTCGCCGACTATACCGGGCCGCACGGCCCGTTGATCGTGCAGCCGGTCTCGATCGCCTATGTCCGGCTCGACGGCATGCCGCTCGGCCGGCTCGACCGCCCCTTCGTCGCCTGGTATGGCGACATGGAATTCATTCCCCATCTGTGGACCATGCTTGGGCTCGGCCGCGTCGGCGTCGAAGTCGCCTTCCACCCGTCGGTGCGTCTTGCCGATTTCGGCTCGCGCAAGGCGCTGGCCGAACATTGCTACCGTGTGGTGGCGGCGGGCGTGGCGAGCGCCATCGCCGGGCGAAAGCAGGAATGGCCGACGCCAGCGCCCGCGCCCGCGCCCGCAGCGGTCGAGCCGGCGGGCGCGGCGGCACAGTGAGCGGGGCTCGCTTGGCGAAGAAGCTCTACATCAAGACCTATGGCTGCCAGATGAATGTCTATGACTCCGCCCGCATGGCGGACGTCCTGGCGCCGCTCGGCTATGCGCCCTCGGCGAGCGCCGAGGACGCCGACATGATCATCCTCAACACCTGCCATATCCGCGAGAAGGCGGCGGAAAAGGTGTTCTCGGACCTCGGCCGCCTCAAGCCGCTCAAGGCGCTGAAGGGGGAGAGCGGCGGGCGCATGATCCTCGCCGTCGCCGGCTGCGTGGCGCAAGCCGAAGGCGCCGAAATCCTGGCGCGCGCGCCCTTTGTCGACATCGTGCTGGGTCCGCAGACCTATCATCGGCTGCCGGAGATGGTGGCGCGCGCAGCGCGCGCCGGTGCCCAAGTGCTGGAGACCGAGTTTCCCGCCGAGGCCAAGTTCGACTTTCTGCCGGAAGCGGCGACGCCGCCCGGCGTCTCGGCCTTTCTCTCGGTGCAGGAGGGCTGCGACAAGTTCTGCAGCTTCTGCGTCGTGCCCTATACGCGCGGCGCCGAGTACTCGCGCCCGACGGCCGCGATCCTCGCCGAGGCGCGCCATATCGTCGAGCGCGGCGCGCGCGAGATCACGCTGCTCGGCCAGAACGTCAATGCCTGGCGCGGCGGCGAAGGCGGGCTCGGTGCGCTGCTCCGCGCGCTGGCGACGATCCCCGGCCTGCAACGGCTGCGCTACATGACGTCGCACCCGCTCGACGTCGATGACGGGCTCATCGCCGCGCATCGCGACCTGCCGGCGCTGATGCCGTTCCTCCACCTTCCGGTCCAATCGGGCTCGGACGGCGTGCTGGCGGCGATGAACCGCCGGCACCGCGCGGACGACTACCGCGGCCTCATCGAGCGGTTGCGCGAAGCGCGCCCGGACATCGCCTTCTCTTCGGATTTCATCGTCGGCTTTCCCGGCGAAAGCGATGCGGATTTCGCCGCGACGCTGGCGCTCATCCGCGCGACCGGCTTCGCTCAGGCCTTCTCTTTCAGCTACAGCCCGCGCCCGGGAACGCCGGCGGCGGCGCTGCCCGACCAGGTGCCCGATCGGGTGAAGGCCGAACGGCTCGCCGAGCTGCAGGCGCTGCTCGCGGCGCAGCAGCGCGCCTTCAACGGCGCGGCGCTCGGCCGCACCCTGCCGGTGCTGTTCGAAAAGCGCGGCCGGCACCAAGGCCAGCTCGCCGGCCGCAGCCCCTATCTGCAGGCGGTGCACGCCGCGGCGCCGGACGCGTTGATCGGCGCCGTCGTGCCGGTGCGCGTCACCGAGGTTCTGCCCAACAGCCTCGGCGGCGAGGTCGCAGCCTCCGGCGCGGAGGGCGGAGCATGAGCGCCGACGGCGCCGACGGCCGGGTGCAGATGCAGTTCGACGACAATTCGCTGCTGGCGCAGCTGTTCGGCGAGCGCGACGAGAATCTCGACCGCATCGAGCGCAAGCTCGGCGTCTCCGTCGTCTCGCGCGGCAACCGCATCGCCATTTCCGGGCCTACGGCGCGCACCGACGTGGCGCGCGCCGCGCTCGAGGCGCTCTATGAGCGCCTGCAGCGCGGGCTCGAGGTCGACGGCGCCGCGGTCGACGCGGCGCTGCGGCTGGCGCAGAGCCGCCCCGGCACGCGCGAATTGTGGAGCGAAGGCGAGGAGATCCGGACCAGGAAGCGCCGCATCTCGGCGCGCAGCCCCAACCAGGCGAACTATATCCGTGCGCTGCGCGAGCACGAGCTGGTCTTCGGCCTCGGCCCCGCCGGCACCGGCAAGACCTATCTCGCCGTCGCCGCCGCGGTCGACCTGATGATGTCGGGCGCGATCGAGCGCATCGTGCTGTCACGACCGGCGGTGGAAGCGGGCGAGCGGCTGGGCTTCCTCCCCGGCGATCTGCGCGAGAAGGTCGACCCCTATCTCCGCCCGCTCTATGATGCGCTTTACGACATGCTTCCCGGCGAACAGGTGATGAAGCGGCTGGCCAATGGCGAGATCGAGATCGCGCCGCTCGCGTTCATGCGCGGCCGCACACTCGCCAATGCCTTCGTCATTCTCGACGAGGCGCAGAACACGACGCCGGTGCAGATGAAGATGTTCCTGACGCGGCTCGGCGAGAACGCGCGCATGGCGGTGACCGGCGATCTGTCGCAGATCGACCTGCCGCCCGGCGCGCAATGCGGGCTGCGCGACGCGCTCGAGACCTTGCACGGCGTCGAGGGCGTGGCGGTGATCGAGTTCACCGAAGCCGATGTCGTGCGCCACGCGCTGGTCTCGCGCATCGTGCGCGCCTATGACCAGCGCGAGCGCCGGCGCGAGGCGGC
>DASQSR010000381.1:0-2569 GCA_035642295.1 Allostellaceae bacterium
GCAGCCGGGGTCGTCGCTGTTGCCGCCGCCGCCGTGGCGGCCGGCGCCGCTGTGGGCGGCGGCGTGGTGCTGGCGCTGGCGCTGGGCGCGGCCGTGCCCGCCAGGGCCTGGCCGTCGCTGTCACCGGTCAGCGCGGCCATCATCATCTCGCCCGGGTCCTTGCCGGTCTCGGCCTTGAAGGCGGCGCTCAACAGGCCGACGCCGAAGCCGATCGGGCCGCCGTAAATCCCATCGCCGACGATGCTGGCGACATTGCCGGGTTCGTCGCCGGTGATCCAGCGGTAGAGGCTGCTGACAACCGGGAGGTGCTGCAGCGGGTTCAGCGTATCCAGCACGTCGTGAAAGCTGAAGGAGCCGTCCTTCCAGGCATGGCTCGTCGCGGCCGGCGGCGAGGCGCCGCCGGGATCGGGCGCGTAGGAGTAGAGGGTGGTGCCGTCGATGGCGGTGGGAGGCAGCATGCCCGCTTGGTTAAGCAAGCTCGATGCCAAGCCAGAAACGGCAGAAAGCCGATGTCTTTGGGAAGGCCGTGACGGCTCCTACGGCAACTCCTGCCGGGGTTGCGGCAAGAACCCGCGGGCTAGAGCCAGTGGCCGCTTCGCGTCGCCTTGGTGCGAAGGTAGCGCTCGTTATGGCCGTTGGCGGGGAAGATATGCGGCACGCGCTCGACGACCTCGATGCCGCAGCGGGTCAGCGCCGCCACCTTCTCCGGGTTGTTGGTGAGGAGGCGCACCCGGGCGATACCGAGCTGGCGCAGCATCTCCGCTGCCGGCAGATAGACACGCTCATCGGCATCGAAACCGAGCTGCTCGTTGGCATCGACCGTGTCGAGCCCGGCATCCTGAAGCCGATAGGCGCGCAGCTTGTTGACGAGGCCGATGCCGCGTCCCTCCTGCGCCAGATAGAGCAGCACGCCGCTCCCGGCGCGGGCAATCTCGCCGATCGCGCCGCGCAGCTGGTCGCCGCAATCGCAGCGCAGGCTCGCCAGCAAATCGCCGGTGAAACATTCGGAATGAAGGCGCAGCAGCACCGGGCTCGTGGGATCGGGATCGCCGATCAGCAGGGCGATATGCTCGATGCCGCCGTCGCTCGGGCGGAAGGCGATGACGCGGGTGTTTTCCGCATCGGCGAGCGGCACGCGCGCCTCGCTCACCGGCCGGAGCGAGCGCGCCGCGGTCGCCTGATAGGCGATGACGTCAGCCGCTTCGAGCAGCAGCAGCCCTTCGTGCTCGGCCAGGGCTTGTGCCCGGCGGCCCGACAGGGGCGCCACGACCATCGCCGGCAGCAGCCGCGCCAGCTTCACCAATTCGACCGCGGCATCGGCGGCGCCGCTCGCGGCGGTGACCGGTGCCAGTGGTAGCGGCTCCGTGGTTTCGGTGCCGGGATCGGCAAGGTCGCGCAGCTCCGTTGCCGCCGCATCCTCGGCGAGCTGCAGCAGTACCGTGCCGCCCTTCCCGCTCGGTGGCTCGGCGAGGCCCAGCGCTGCAGCGCGCCGGCGGGTGAGCGCCAGCGACAACGGCCCGCCGGCGAGGCGCCGGAGCCGCGCCAGCGTCTCCGCCGTCACCGCCTCCGCCGCCTGGGCGATCAACGCCGCGCCGCCTTCCCGCAGCAATACCATGCCGCCGCGGCGCAGATCGGTGACCGCGCGATCGACCTCGCGCAAGGCGCGCTGATCGGCGGATAGCGGCAGGGTGGCGGGCTTGGCGTTCAGCAAGGATGTGCTCCGACCCCTCGTTCTGGCCCTTATGTAGTCACTTCCGGCGCTCGGCGCTGCCCCACCGTGACCAGCGCCACGATGTCGGCCGCAAAGGAATAGCTCAGCAGGCCCAGTCCGGCCAGACACAAGCATGACGCTGCGCCGGGACCGAGGAACGGTGCCAGCGCCGCCAGAAGCAGGACGATCTCGACGACGCAGATCGCCTTGCGGCGGATGCTTGGCGGCAAGGGCGCCGCCAATTCCGGCCACAGCCATCCTGCCAGGACGAACATATAGCGCATCAACCCCACCGCAAGCACCCAGGCCCCCGCCTGCCCCGCACGCCAGACCAGCAGCGACAGCAGCAGCACGGAAAGCGCGTCAACCTCCATGTCAAAGCGCGCCCCGAACCGGCTCGCCAGCCCGGTTCTTCGCGCCGCCCAACCGTCGATGCCGTCAAGCAGCAGCGCCGCGGCGCCGCCGCCGGCGAGGCACCAGCGCCCAAGCGGGGCGAGCGCCGCCCCCTCGGTGAGAATGCCCAGCAGCACAGCCATGACGGCGGCGCGAACCAGTGTTACCGCATTGGCCGGGCCGAAACGGCAATGGGGCGCATGGCCGGCGAGGCTGGTCAGCGTCAGCGTGGCGATCACGCCATAGCCCGCCAGCGCTCCGGCCGGCAACCGCCAGCCCAGCCCGGCGAGCGGCATGAGCAGCAGCGCCGCCGCGGCCACTCCGCCGCCCAGGGCCGCCACGCGCCAAGAGGCGTCGAAGAGCAAAGGACGGGACGGCACGGAAGGCGGGCCTCGGCGTGGTTGGGCTAACTCCCCAGAGCGGGGCAGCGGTCACAATGGCGGGAAAGCCCATAGCCGACAAGCC
>DASQSR010000382.1:0-3470 GCA_035642295.1 Allostellaceae bacterium
CTCCGTCCTCTGTTCCCGGCGGGATGGCAATCACGAGGGGCGTCCCGTCGGGCGCCCGCGGCCGATGTCTGGCACCGTTCACGGCGTCGAGAAAGCCGGCATGGAGGCGATAGTGGACATCGCTGCCGCGCACCTCCGCCTGGTGCCGCCCGTCGCGATCGCTGCCGAGGATCTCCGCGAGAAGCTCGCTCAAGTCCTCGGCGCGGAACACGCCCTTGCGATCATCGGCGGCATATTTGCCACCGGCCCGTCGGCCTGCAACATCGCGCTCGTAGACATCCTGGGCCCGATCCCGGCCAGCGGCGTCGATCTCACCGCGGTCGTAGCTTGCTCGCTTCTTGGCGTCGAATAGCAGGTCATAGGCCGCAGCGATCGCCTTGAAGCGCTCCGCCGCCACCGCTTTCCCTGGATTGAGGTCGGGGTGATACCGCTTGGCGAGCTGGCTATAGGCGCGCCGAATCTCTTCGTTGCTTGCGTTTCGCTCGACGCCGAGCACGGAATAGGGATCGTCCACGGCTTGCAACCATCATCCAGTACCGCCTCGCTCGCCGGCAGGCTCGATCAGAACCCGATATCCGCAGGCGGAGCGACGGCAGGTTCTTTCTTCTCCGGCCTCTCCACCACCCTCGCTTCGGTCGTGGTCAGCTGAGCTCGACCTCCTTGGCTACGGTACCGCCGTCCTTGCCGATGGGCGGCGCGACCGGCGCCTTCCAGGATGCCGAGAATGTCGGCCTCCTTCAGGATCAGACGATCCTCGCCCCCGATGACGACTTCGGTACCGGACCACTTGGCGAACAGCACACGGTCCCCCGGCTTCACATCGAGCGGATGAAGCTTGCCGTCCTCGCCCCTCGATCCGGGGCCGACGGCAACCACCTCCGCCTCGACCGGCTTTTCTTTGACCGTATCGGGAATGATGATCCCGCCCGGAGTCTTTGCCTCGGCCTCTACTCGCCTCACGAGCACACGATCATGCAGCGGTCTGAATCTAACCATTGTGCTCCTCCGGTCCGTGATCACTCGGCCTGCGGCTCCTCCATCGCTTTGGCGACGCTCACCAACGCCGGCCGCAGCAACCGTTCGTGGTAGACGTATCCCGGCTGCAGCACCTGAACGACGGTTCCCGCGGGACTATCCGCGGTGTCGACCCCGGCCATCGCGTGATGGCGGTTGGGATCGAATTTCTCGCCAGGCGCCGGCTCAAGGCGTCTGATGCCGTGCCGATCGAAGGCGTCGAGCAGGATACGCTCGGTCACTTCTATGCCGGCCAGCAGATTGCGCATCAGATGCTCCTCGGCACCCTCTAGGCGGACGCTTTCGATCGCGCGACGGATACTGTCCGCGACGGGGAGCAGGTCCTGCACGACTTTCGAGGCAGCGAACCGCACCGCCTCGTCGCGATCACGCGCCGCTCGGCGAAGCTCGTTTTCGCGATCGGCGAGGGCGCGCAGCAGCTGATCTTTGAGCTCCGCCACCTCGGCTTCGAGGCGCGCGGTCGCATCACGGTCACTTGGCTTCGCCGGTATCGGCTCTTGCGTGTCCTCCGCCACGGCGCCCGATCTCCCTGTCGCCGGACTACATCGCGGCGCGCAGCGGCTTGGCCGCGCCCGGGCCGCTGCGCGCCAACGCGCGGCTCATCGCCTCCTCCGACACAAACCCTGGGCTCGCGCCGAAGACGGTGATCCAGGGATCGATCGCGGACGTTTCGGGCTTGGCGCCCTCGTGGGCCGGGTCGCTCGGCGAGAAGGGTGGCCCCTCATCACGATTCTTGTCGGTCATGGCGATATCCCTCTGTTTTTCCCGATCATTCGGCCGCGGCGCGCGGCGTCACTTCGGATCCCGGAGGCCGATTGGACTGGATAAGAAGTCCAAGCGGCGTCGCAGTCACACGGACCACGTCCTCGTCGCGGACATCGCCGGCGAGGAGCCGTTCTGCCAAAGGATTCTGCAGCTCGCGCTGGATCACGCGCTTCAGCGGCCGCGCGCCATAGATGGGGCTGTACCCGGCTTCGGCAATCCACTGCCTTGCCGCATCGTCGACCAGCAGCTTAATTCTGCGCTCGGCCAGGAGCTGCTGCACGCGCTTCAGTTGGATCTCGACGACCCCGGCCATGTCCTGGCGCGAGAGCCGGCGGAAGATCAGGATCTCGTCGAGCCGGTTCAGGAACTCCGGCCGGAAGGCGCTGCGCACGATCTCCATCACCTGGTCGCGCACGCTCGAAACCTCGGCGCTCTCCGGCAGGTTCGCCAGGATCTCGCTGCCGAGATTGGAGGTCAGCACGATGAGCGTGTTGCGGAAATCGACGGTGCGGCCCTGCCCGTCGGTCAGCCTGCCATCATCGAGCACCTGCAGCAGCACGTTGAAGACGTCGGGATGCGCCTTCTCGACCTCGTCGAAGAGGATCACCTGGTAAGGCCGGCGCCGCACCGCCTCGGTGAGCGCGCCGCCCTCCTCATAGCCGACATAGCCCGGCGGCGCGCCGATGAGCCGCGCAACCGAATGCTTCTCCATGTATTCCGACATGTCGATGCGCAGCAGGGCGCGCTCGTCATCGAACAAGAACGCGGCCAGAGCACGGGTCAGTTCGGTCTTGCCGACGCCGGTGGGGCCCAGGAAGAGGAACGAGCCGAGCGGCCGGTTTGGATCCTGCAGGCCGGCGCGGGCGCGACGAACGGCCGCCGAAACCGCCGAGACCGCCTCGTCCTGGCCGATGACGCGCGATTTCAGCGCCTCTTCCATGTGGAGCAGCTTCTCGCGCTCGCCCTCGAGCATCTTCTCCACGGGGATGCCGGTCCAACGCGACACCACCGCGGCGATATGCTCCGACCTCACTGCTTCGTCGAGCATCTGCGCGCCTTCGCGCGCCTCGGCCTGCTTGAGCTTGCGTTCAAGCTCGGGAATGACGCTATAGGCGAGCTCGCCGGCGCGCGCCCACTCGCCGCGACGCTGCATCTGATCGAGCTGGTTTCGCGCCTGATCCAACTGGTCCTTGAGCTGCCGCACGATGCCGATCTTGGCCTTTTCGGCTTCCCATCTCGCCGTCAGCTCGCCCGCGCGCTGCTCCAGCTCCTCGAGCTCTTTGACGAGCGCTTGCAGCCGCTTCTCCGACGCGGGATCGGTCTCCTTCTTCAACGCCTCATGCTCGACCTTGAGCTGGATGACGCGGCGATCGAGCTCGTCGAGCTCTTCGGGCTTCGAGTCGATCTGCATGCGCAGCCGCGCCGCGGCCTCGTCCATGAGATCGATGGCCTTGTCCGGCAGGAAACGGTCGGTGATGTAGCGGTTCGACAGCATCGCCGCGGCGACGATCGCGCCGTCTGTGATGCGTACGCCGTGATGGACCTCGTACTTCTCCTTGATGCCGCGCAGGATCGAGATCGTGTCCTCGACCGTCGGCTCGTTGACGAACACCGGCTGGAAGCGCCGCGCCAGCGCCGCATCCTTCTCGATGTGCTTGCGGTATTCGTCG
>DASQSR010000383.1:0-2457 GCA_035642295.1 Allostellaceae bacterium
ATCGGCTATCCTCGGCGGCGATGCAGCGCATCGGCATCATCGGGGGCGGCGCCTGGGGCACCGCGCTGGCGCTGACGGCGCGCCGCGCCGGGCGCGACGTCGTGCTCTGGGCGCACGAGGCGGAAGTGGCGGCGGCGATCAACCGCGACCACGCCAATCCGCTGTTCCTGCCGGGCATCGCCCTCGATCCGGCGATTGCCGCCACCACGTCGCTCGCCGCGGCGGTCGACGGCGCCGAGGCGCTGCTGCTGGTCGTGCCGGCGCAGCATCTCCGCGGCATCGCTGCCGCGCTCGCGCCCGTGCTGCCGGCGCCGCTGCCCGTGGTGATCTGCGCCAAGGGCATCGAGCAAGGGAGCGGCGCGCTGCTCAGCGAAGTGGTCGCCGCGACGCTCCCCGCGGCGCCGCTCGCGGTGCTCTCGGGCCCCACCTTCGCCGCCGAGGTGGCGGCGGGTCTGCCGACGGCGGTGACGCTCGCCGCTGGCGATGCCGCGCTCGGCCGGGGGCTCATCGCCGCCTTGGGCACGCGCAGCTTCCGCCCCTATCTCGCCGCGGACGTGCCGGGGGCCGAGATCGGCGGCGCGGTCAAGAACGTGCTCGCGATCGCCTGCGGCATCGTCGCCGGGCGGAAGCTCGGCGACAACGCGCGCGCCGCGCTCATCACCCGCGGCCTTGCCGAGATGGTGCGCCTCGCCCTCGCCAAGGGCGGCAAACCCGAGACGCTGATGGGGCTCTCGGGCCTCGGCGATCTCGTGCTCACCTGCACCAGCCTCGCTTCGCGCAACCATTCGCTGGGCGTGGCGCTGGGCGAGGGGCGGTCTCTCGCCGACATCCTCGCCGCCCGCCGCTCGGTGGCCGAAGGCGTCGCTTCCGCCGCCGCCGCCGCCGCCCTGGCGCGGCGGCTTGCCATCGACATGCCGATCATCGCCGCCGTCGATGCCATCCTCCACCACGGCGCCGCCATCGACACTGCGATCGAGGGCCTGCTGGCGCGGCCGTTCCGTGCGGAAGGAAGCTGATCCCTCCGTTTTCGGCGACCAGCTTTGCCGGACACGCGTTATCGCGGGTTTCATCCACGTCCCCGAGTTCGCGTGGCGACGGGAGCGGCGAAGACCGTACTATCTCGGCTGGAAAAAGGCATCGTGCGACGGCGCGAATGCGCAAGGGGGAGGCCCAGGATGATGCGGCACCTCGACCCTGACCCGCGGTGGGAGGCGCCCGCCACTCTGCGCTATGGGCTCTCCGTGCTGGTTGTGGCCGCTGCGACCATCGTTCAGCAGGCTGGCCGAGTGCCCTTCGATGCGGCGCCGACCCCGGCCTTCATGTGCGTCGTTGTGGTCAGTGCGTGGTTCGGCGGAATCGGCCCCGGCCTGCTCGCGACCGCGCTCTCCGTTCTGGCGCTCGGCTATCATGTCGTCGGGCCGATCGGGGCATTTGCCGTCGAAGCCGCGTACATACCCGCTCTCGCCTTGTTTTCGCTGGCCGCCCTGATCGTGACTTGGCTCAGCGCCAGAGAGCGTCAAACGGCGAAATCGCTGAGCTCCATTCGCGATCAGCTCGATGACAAGCTCCGTGAGCTCGAGAAATCCAAAGCATCATTGCAAGCCGAGATCGCGGCCCGCAAACAGGCCGAAGATGAGTTGCACCGGCTCAGGATCGAGCTCGCGCATATCAATCGCGTGATGACGCTGGGTGAGCTTGCCGCCTCGATCGCCCACGAGATCAATCAGCCTCTCGCCGCCGTTGTCGCCGACGCCGGCGCCGCCTTGCGCTGGCTGGATGGGAAGCCGCCCGATCTGAGCGAGGCCCGGCAAGCGCTCGCCCGCATCAATAAGAACGGCAACCGCGCCGCCGACGTCATTGGCCGCATTCGGGCACTGGCTAAGAAATCTTCGATCCAGATGGATCCCGTGGATATGAATGAGGTCATCCTCACCATCATCGCCGTGACCAGGCGCGAAATCGATCACAACCACGTCGCGCTGCGCACCGAACTCGATGCGAACTTGCCCGCCGTAAGGGGGGATCGCGTGCAGCTTCAACAGGTGGTGCTCAATCTCATCATGAATGCCATCGAGGCCGTGACGGCCGGCGAACCGCGCCACCTGCTCATTTGCTCCAGCGAGCGGGCGCCGCACAGCGTCGTCGTGTCCGTCTGCGATTCAGGCCCCGGTTTGGACCCGCAGAACGTCAACCGTCTCTTCGAGGCGTTTTACAGTACCAAGGTTGCGGGGATGGGCATGGGCCTGGCGATCTGCCGGTCGATCATGGAAGCGCATGGCGGGCGGCTGTCGGCCCGCGCCAATGAACCCTGCGGCGCCATTTTCGAGTTTGAGCTTCCGACGGTACGCGCGAGCGAGGCTTGAACATGGTCAGTTGTCCGTTTTCAGCCGTCAGCTCTCAGCTACGACGCCCCTCCCCCCTTGAGGGGGAGGGTAGGGAGGGGGGGCACTGACAACT
>DASQSR010000384.1:0-6089 GCA_035642295.1 Allostellaceae bacterium
CGCCATCATCGAGCGCAAGGGCGCGCGCACCGCGCTGCTCGTCACCCGCGGCTTTCGCGATTCGATCGAGATGGCCTACGAGAACCGCTTCGAGCAATACGACATCTTCATGGAGAAGCCGCCGCCGCTGGTGCCGCGCCACCTGCGCCTGCCGGTGCCGGAGCGCATCGAGGCGCGCGGGCGCGTGGTCGAGGCGCTCGACGAGCGGACCCTCGCCGGGCTGGCGGAGCGCCTCGCCGCCGAGCGCGTCCAGAGCATCGCCATCGGATTTCTTCATTCCTATGTCAATCCCGCGCATGAGCGCCGGGCGCGCGAGGTGCTGGAACGGCTCCTGCCGGAGGTCTCGATCACGCTCTCGAGCGAGGTCTGCCCGGAAATGCGCGAATACGAGCGCTGGTCCACGGCCTGCGCCAACGCCTATGTGCAGCCGCTGATGGACCGCTACTTGAAGCGGCTTGAGGAGGCGCTGGGCCAGCGCGGCTTCCGCTGCCCGCTTTTCCTCATCACTTCGGCGGGCGGCCTCACCACGGTCGAGACCGCGCGGCGCCACCCGATCCGCCTCGTCGAATCGGGGCCGGCCGGCGGCGCCATCCTGGCGACCCGCATCGCCGGACAGTGCGACCATCGCCGCATCCTTTCCTTCGACATGGGCGGCACCACCGCCAAGATCTGCCTCATCGACGACGGCGCGCCGCAATTCTCGCGCAGCTTCGAGGTGGCGCGGCAATACCGCTTCCTGCGCGGAAGCGGCATTCCGATCCGCATCCCGGTGATCGAGATGGTGGAGATCGGCGCCGGCGGCGGCTCGATCGCGGCCGTCGACCAGCTCGGCCGCGTCCAGGTCGGCCCCGAGAGCGCCGGCTCCGAGCCGGGGCCCGCCTGCTATGGCCGCGGCGGGACCCAGCCCACGGTGACCGATGCCGATCTCGTCCTCGGCCGCATTCGCCCCGAGCGCTTTGCCGGCGGCACCATCCGTCTGCACCCCGAAGCCTCGCGCGCGGCGGTCGCGGCGGCCATCGGCGCGCGGCTCGGCCTCGACGATATCCGCGCCGCGCTCGGCATTTCCGAGGTGGTCGAGGAGAACATGGCGAACGCGGCGCGCGTCCACGCCGTCGAGCGCGGCAAGGAGCTGGGCGACCGCGCGATGATCGCCTTCGGCGGCGCGGCGCCGCTCCACGCCGCACGCCTTGCCGAGAAGCTGGGGATCGGCACCATCGTGGTGCCGACCGGCGCCGGCGTCGGCTCCGCCGTCGGCTTCCTCATGGCGCCCTTCGCCTATGAGGTCGTGCGCAGCCGCTATGTGCAGCTCGATGATCACTTCGACGCCGAGGCGGTCAATGCGCTGCGCGGGACCATGCGCGACGAGGCCGAAACGGTGGTTCGCCGCGGTGCGCCCGGCGCGGCGCTCACCGAGCGCTGGACCGCGGATATGCGCTATCGCGGCCAGGGGCACGAGGTCACCGTCGTCATTCCCGCCGGCGACTTCACGCGCGCCTCGCGCGGCGAGCTCGTCCGCTTGTTCGAGGCGCAGTACGAGCAGCAATTCGGCCGCCGCATTCCGGGGCTCGAGGTCGAGGCGCTGAGCTGGGCGCTTCGGCTCGCCACGCCCGAGCCGCCGGTTCCGTCCTGCCCGCCGGCGCCGCCCGACCGCGTCGCGGTCCCCATGGGCAAGGCCGAGATCGCCGATCCCGTGAGCGGTGCCTTCATCGGCGTGCCGCTCTATGCTCGCGCCGATCTCGCGCCGGGCGATGTCGTCGACGGTCCGGCCTTGATCATCGAGGACGAGACGACGACACTGGTCGCCGCCGCTTTCACCGCCCGGATCAACGGGCTCGGCTATATCGTGCTGACGCGGAGATGACGATGCTCGGCAATGAACCCATGTCGCTCATTCATCAGCAGATCATGTGGGATCGGCTGATCGCGGTTGTGGAGGAACAAGCTCAGACCCTGGTTCGTACCGGGTTCAGCACTTCGACCCGCGAGGCCGGCGACGTCTCGGCCGGCGTCTTCGACGTCACGGGACGCATGCTGGCCCAGGCGGTCACCGGCACGCCGGGCCACGTCAACTCCATGGCGCGCGCCGTCTATCACTTCATCGACAAATTCCCGACGCAGACGATGAAGCCGGGCGACGTCTTCATCACCAACGACCCGTGGAAGGGCACCGGCCATCTTCACGACTTCACCGTGGTGACGCCGGTGTTCCGCCGCGGCCGGCTCGCCGCCATGTTCGCCTGCACCAGCCATGTCGTCGATATCGGCGGCCGCGGCATGGGACCCGATGCGCGGCAGGTGTATGAAGAGGGCATCTACATCCCGCTGATGCGCTTTGCCACCGCCGCGGGTGTCGACGACACCTTGATCGAGATCGTCCGCGCCAATGTGCGCGAGCCGGTGCAGGTGATCGGCGATCTCTATTCCCTTGCCGCCTGCAACGAGGTCGGCAGCCGGCGCCTGCTGCAGATGATGGACGAGTTCGAGATCGAGACGCTCGACCGGCTCGGCGACCACATCCTGGAGCGCTCGCGCGTGGCGATGCTCGACGCGGTGCGGCGTCTCCCCGCCGGCATCTATCGCAACAGCATGCGCGTCGACGGCTACGACAAGCCGATCGACCTGGTGGCGGCGATGACCATCGGTGCCGACGGCATCCAGGTCGATTTCACCGGCACTTCGGCGCCCTCGGCCTTCGGCATCAACGTGCCTATGTGCTACACCGAGGCGTATTCCGCCTTCGGCATCAAATGCATTGTCGCGCCCAAGGTGCCCAACAACGAAGGCTCGCTGTCGGTGATGACGATCAGCGCGCCGGAGAACTGCATCCTCAACGCCAAGCACCCGCTGCCGGTGGCGACGCGCCACATCACCGGCCAGATGCTGCCCGATCTCATGATCGGCTGCCTCGCCGGCGCGGTGCGCGGCGAGGTCCCGGCCGAGGGCACATCCTGCCTCTGGAACCTCTTCGCCATGGGCGGGCCGGGCCGCGTCGACGGCGACCCGGCGGAGCTCGCCGACGCGATCTCCTTCAACGTCATGTCCTTTCATTCCGGCGGCACCGGCGCGCGGCCCGGCAAGGACGGGCTCTCCGCCACGGCTTTCCCGAGCGGCGTGCGCAACGTGCCGGTCGAAGTCACCGAGGCGCTGTCGCCGGTCCTCATCCGCTGCAAGGAGTACCGCGTCGATTCCGGCGGTGCCGGCGAGTTCCGCGGCGGTCTCGGCCAGGTGATGGAAGTGGTGAGTCTCGACGACGCGCCCTTCGGCGTCAGCGCCAACTACGACCGCGTCGATTTCCCGCCGCGCGGCCGCGACGGCGGCCGCAACGGCGCGGCGGGCGTGCTGCGGCTCGGCTCCGGCGGGCGGCTGCGCGGCAAGGGCCAGCAGACCGTGCCCAAGGGCGACATGCTGATCATCGAGATGCCGGGCGGCGGCGGCCTCGGCGATCCCCGGCAGCGCGACCCGGAGCGGGTGCTCGACGACGTGAAGCTCGGCATGGTGTCGCGCGCCGCGGCGGCTTCCGACTACGGCGTCGTCATCGGCGATGACCTCGCCATCGACTGGCCGGCAACGAAAGCGGCAAGAGCAGCAAGGGACCGTCAATGAGCGTCATCGTCAGCGCCGGTCTCCCCACCGGCATGGAAGGCCTGACCTACCCGATCCCCTTCTCCGATCCCGAGACGGTAATCCGCATCGCGCAGCATGCGGAGCGGCTCGGCTATCACTCGGTCTGGGGCAATGACCACATGACGACCCAGCACTATGTGCGCGCCGAGTTCCCGGTGCCGCCGCGCTTCTGGGAGCCGCTCGTCACCTACGCCTTCATCGCCGCGAATACGACGAAGCTCCGCCTCGGCACCGGCATCCTGGTGCTGCCGATGCGCCGCGACATTGTGGTGACGGCGAAGCAGATCGCGACGCTCGACCATTTCAGCGGCGGCCGCATCGAGATCGGCGTCGGCGTCGGCGCCTATCGCGAGGAGTTCGAGGCGCTGTGGCCCGACGCCAAGGTGCATCGCGGCGACATGGTCGAGGAAGGCGTCAAGGCGCTGGAGCTCCTGTTCAGGGAGCGCACCGCCTCGTTCGAGGGCGACTATTACCGCTTCCGCGACGTCGAGCTCTACCCGAAACCGCGCCAGGCGCATCTGCCGATCTATTTCGGCGGCAACAGCCCCAACCATCTGCGCCGCGTTGCCGAATCCGCCGATGGCTGGATTCCCGCCGGCATGGAGCCGGATCGCCTCCGCCGCCACGTCGACGAGCTGCACGCCATGGCAGCGAAGGCCGGGCGCGATCCCAAGAAGATCGCGATCGCACCGCAATATGTCGCGCATATCGGCCGCAGCCAGGAAGCGGCGGTCGCCCGCTTCAAGGAGAGCCAGATGTACAAGCATCTGATGTCTCTCCGCAAATCGACCCTGAAGGAGCAGATCGGCCGGCCGATGGAAGACATCAACCTCGTCGGCAGCGTCGATGCCGTGGTGGCGAAGGCCGAGGCGCTGAAGGCAGCTGGCGTCACACACTTCCTCGGCCTCTACTTCGCCGCCAACAGCGTCCAGGAGCTGCTCGACCAGATGCAGCTCTTCGCCGAAGAGGTGACGCCGAGGATCGCCGCTTCCTAGCCGGAAGGAGAAATGCCCAAAACAGCCGTCCTCGGGGTGCGGTCTCGCCCCTCTCCCGCCTTGCGGGAGAGGGTGGCGCGCGCGGAGCGCGTGACGGGTGAGGGGATGGTCGAGGATGGACGTCGCTTTCGACATTCCCTCACCCTCCCAGCGCTGCGCGCTGGGCCCCGCCCTCTCCCGCCGAGCGGGAGAGGGGCAAAGGATGCGGCTCGGCCAGAGACAAATGTCCACACGTCCTAGCACGATATCCCCTGCCGACTGGGTGCGCCGCTCGCCTTCGAGCGCCGTCGGCCAGCGCTCGATGGGCGATCCGACGCGGCTCTTCCCGCTGTTCCCGCCGCTGCTCGAAGGCTGCCCCGCGAGCAGCGATGGGGCGATGCAGTACCCGCTCGAGATCGAGTACGACTATGCCCGCGTCGCGCAGGCGCTGCTGCGCCAGGCACCGTTGCCGGGGCTCGAGCGCTGGGCGCCGCTGCTGCCGCCGCTGAAGCCGGGCCTTTCTCTCGGCGAAGGCGGAACGCCGCTCATTGCCGCGGCGCGCATCGGCGATTGGCTCGGCCTCGACGGTCCGCTCTGGCTCAAGGATGAGAGCCGCAACCCGACCTGGAGCCACAAGGACCGGCTCAATCTCTGCGTCGTCAGTGCCGCGCTCGCCGTCGATGCGCCCGGCATCGCCGTCGCCTCGTCCGGCAATCACGGCGCCGCCGCCGCTGCCTATGCGGCACGCGCCGGCCTTCCCGCCGTCGTCGTCACCAGCCCGTCGGCGCAGCCCGCCTTCCGCCAGTTTCTCGCGGCGCTCGGCGCCTATGTCGTGATCGTGCCGACCGAGCAGCGCTGGGCGTGCCTCAACCGCATCGTCGCCGAGACCGGCTTCATGCCGGCGAGCAATCTGACGCGCTTTCCGACCGGCAATCCCTTCGGGCCCGAAGGCTACAAGACCATCGCCTACGAGATCTTCGCCGAGCTCGGCGGCGCCGTGCCGGGCACCGTGGTGGCGCCGACCGGCTATGGCGAGCTGCTCTACGGCGTTGCCAAGGGCTTCCGCGAGCTCGTCCGCTTCGGCCTCGCCGAACGCATGCCGAAGATGTGCTCGGCCGAGCCGGCGGCGCGCGGGCCGCTCGCCGCGGCGCTCCGCCGCAATGCCGCCGCTGTCGAAGTCGCCGCCGCGCCGTCGCGCGCCGCCGGCATCGCCGTCACCGTCAACGGCTTTCGCGGCGTGGTCGCGGTCCGCGACAGCGGCGGCAGCGCCTTGCTGTTCGACGAGAGGACCATGCTCGAGGCGACCGAGCGCCTGGCACGGGAAGGCCTGTGGCAGGAATATTCCGGGGCTGCGGCGCCTCGATACCGGCGGCTTCGAGATCGCGCGGCGCGCCGACGCCGAAGCAGAGCTGGACGCGGCCGGGGAAATACTCGTCCAAGGTCGCGGCCGCCATGGCGGCGTAGACGGGATGGACGGCATAGGGGCTCATC
>DASQSR010000385.1:0-9813 GCA_035642295.1 Allostellaceae bacterium
CGCGCCCTCGCGCAGCAGCTTCTGCACCCCTTTGATGGTGTAGCCCTGATCATAGAGGCACTGGCGGATGCGGCGCAGCAGCACGACGTCGTCCGGGCGGTAGTAACGCCGCCCGCCCGCGCGCTTCAGCGGCTTCACTTGCGGGAAGCGCGACTCCCAGAAGCGCAGCACATGCTGCGGCACTTCCAGTTCCTGCGCCACTTCGCTGATGGTGCGGAAGGCCTCGGCGGATTTGGCGGGCCGCCGCGGCGCGCGTTCGGCACCGATTGCAGGCGGCGGATCGAAGATGCCGGACATGCTCAGGCCGAACGCGTGGTGCTGGCTGTCGGAGCCTTGCTCAGCGCCGCGTTGATCAGATCCTTGAGCACGTGCGAGGCGCGGAACACGAGAACGCGACGCGGATTGATCGGCACCTCTTTCCCGGTCTTTGGATTGCGCCCGATGCGTCTTCCCTTGCGGCGCACCGCGAAGCTGCCGAAGGAAGAAATCTTCACCATCTCGCCGCGCGACAGCGCTTCCGAGATCTCGTTCAGCACCGTCTCGACCAATTCGGCCGATTCGTTGCGCGACAGGCCGACCTCCTGGTACACCGCCTCGCTCAGCTGAGCGCGCGTTACGGTTTGCCCCGCCATCGGTCTCCCTCCCTGCCCGAAAACGTTAAACCCGGGCGGGAAATGCGTCAATTACAGACGCTTGGAAGAAGAACCTTATTTTGTGGATAGATTCGCGACAGTTGCATCGCTTTACCAGCGCACCAGCGCCGCGCCCCAGGTGAGGCCGCCGCCCATCGCCTCCATCAGCACCAGGTGCCCGGGCCTGATGCGGCCGTCCCCGACCGCTTCGGCCAGCGCCAGCGGCACCGAAGCGGCCGAGGTGTTGGCGTGGCGGTCGATCGTCACCACCACTTTGTCGCTGGAGAGACCGAGCTTGCGCCCCGTGCCGTCGATGATGCGGCGATTGGCCTGGTGCGGCACCAGCCAGTCGAGGTCGCCGGGGCCGAGGCCGTTGGCGGCGAGAGCTTCATCGACGACTTCGGTGAGGCGCTGAACCGCGTGGCGGAACACTTCCTTGCCTTCCATGCGCAGGAAGCCGCAGCTTCCCGTGCTCGAGGGTCCGCCATCGACGTGAAGGATGTCGTAATGGCGGCCATCGGCATGGAGATGGGTCGAGAGCACGCCCCGCTCGCGGGGGCCACCCTCCTCCTCGCGATGGCTGGCCAGGACCACCGCGCCGGCGCCGTCGCCGAAGAGGACGCAAGTCCCGCGATCCTGCCAATCGAGGATGCGCGAGAAGGTCTCGGCGCCGATCACCAGGGCGCGCTGCGCCTGGCCGCTGCGGATGAAATTGTCGGCGGTGGCGAGCGCATAGATGAAGCCCGAGCACACCGCCTGAATATCGAAGGCGCAGCCGCGCGTCGCCCCGAGGCGCGCCTGCACCTTGGCCGCGGTCGCCGGAAAGGTATTGTCGGGCGTCGCCGTCGCCACCACGATGAGGTCGAGATCGGCGCCGGCGAGGCCGGCTTGTGCCAGCGCCCGCTCGGCGGCGCGGACCGCCAAGTCCGAGGTAAGCTCGCCCGGCGCGGCAACGTGGCGCTGGCGGATGCCGGTCCGCTGCACGATCCATTCATCGGAGGTGTCGAGGCGCTGTGCCAGCTCGGCGTTGCTGACGACCCGCTCCGGCAGATAGCCGCCGCAACCGATGACGCGGGAGCGGAACTTCATCTCAAAGAGTGGCGGGCTGCGGTTTGTCGACCGGCGGCTGCAGCGCGGCCAGCGCGGTCACGCCGCTGCGAATCTTGTCGAGGAAGCCGTTGACCTGCATATCGACGGCGACGCCGATGGCATTGGCAAAGCCGAGCGCGTCCGAGCCGCCATGGCTCTTCACCGCGATGCCGCGGAGGCCGAGGAAGACCGCGCCATTGTAGCGTCGAGGGTCGATCCGCGCGCGCAGCTTCTTGAGCGCCGTGGCCGCGAAGATGTAGCCAAGTCGTGCCGTGAGCGAATGCTTGAAGGCCGCGCGCAGGAAATCCGCGAACAGCCGCGAGGTGCCCTCCGCCGTCTTCACGGCGATGTTCCCGGTGAAGCCGTCGGTGACGATGACGTCGACGGTTCCCATGGCGATGTCGTCGCCCTCGATGAAGCCGTGGAAGCGGATCGGCGAGTCCGGAACGCGAAGCCGCGCCGCCGCCGCCCGCACTTCCTCATGCCCTTTGACCTCCTCGGAGCCGACATTGAGGATGCCCACGCTCGGCTGCAGCAGACCTAGGACGGTGCGCGCGAAGACATCGCCCATCAACGCGAACTGGACGAGGTTGTCGGCATCGCAGTCGATATTGGCACCGAGATCCAGCATCACGCTCTCGCCGCGCCGCGTCGGGAAGAACGACGCCATCGCCGGCCGGTCGATTCCCGGCAGCATTTTCAGCGCGAATTTCGCCATCGCCATCAGCGCACCGGTATTGCCTGCCGAGACGACGCAATCGGCTTCACCCTCGGCGACGGCGTCGATCGCCAGCCGCATGCTGGAACGCCGTCCGGTGCGCAGCGCCACCGAGGGCTTGGCGTCGCCGGTGACGACCTCGTCGGTGTGACGGATCGTCGAACGCTGCGCCAGCCGCGGCAGCTTAGCGATCAGCGGCCGCACCCTGTCCTCGACGCCGAAGAACAGGAACTGCACCTGCGGGAAACGCTGGAGCGCGATGCTTGCGCCCTTCACCACCATGTCCGGCGCGCGGTCTCCGCCCATCGCATCCAGCGCGATGATGACCTTGTCGCCCATGGGCGCCGGACCCGGGGCCGGACGGCTTACGCCGTCTCCGCTGTGGTCGCTACCACTTCGCGGTCGTCATAATGGCCGCAGGCGCCGCAGACATGATGCGGGCGCTTCATCTCGCCGCAATTCGAGCACTCGACATAGCCCGGCGCCTTCAAGGCGTGGTGCGCCCGGCGCATGTTTCGGCGCGATTTCGATACCTTCTTCTTAGGAACTGCCATGGACTTTGCCCGGAAAGGCCCCGACGGGGCGGAAGCCGCGAGTAAGTAGCGAAAAAACCGCTGGCTGGCAACCTTGTTGCCACATTAGCCGCCGTGAACCCTGACGTTAACAGCCGTCAACCCTTTTCCTTCCAGTTCTGAAGCGCGGCAAAAGGCCGGTCGGCGGCCGCCCCCGCATCGGCAACGCCCGAGGCGGCGGCGCCCGGAGCGCGCGGAAAGGGGTCGAGCGCCAGAGACAGCTGCTGCGCCACCGCCTCGCCGATGTCCAGCGTCGTGCCGGCAAGCGGCTCGACCAGCTCCGCCTCGCCGTCGAGCGTGATCTCGCCGGCCCCCTCCTCGGCGGCGCCGTAGAGCACGGAGAAGCTGTCCTCGACCCGGCTCGCCACGGGATCGAGGGTGACGGCGCATTCCTGCACCACATCGGCCGAAAGCTCGGCGGCCAGCCGCATCAGGCCGCCGGCGAGGCGCTGCAGGCGCACCCGCGCCTCGAGCCGGCCGAGCGCCAGGAGCGAGAACCGCCGCGCCAGAGCCGCGCGCTCCTCTTCCCGCGCGGCGATCTCGTGCACCGTCTCGCCCGGCGGCAAGCGGGAGAGATCGATGAGGCGAGAGAACTCGCTCATGCTGCCACCGGGGCGAATTCGACGTCGCCGGCGAGCAGCGACTCCTTCCCTTGCGCCGCGAGCGCCGCCGACTGGCGGTGGACATAGTCCGCCACCACCAGGACCCGCTGCGCGTCGCTCGGCACCCCCGTACCGTAGAGATTGCGGCGCAATGCCGCGTCGAGCGCCGCCGGGTCGGCGAGGCCCTCCTCATAGGCGAGGATGCGGCCATAGAAGCCTCGCGCCATCTCTTTGACCCGGCGGCCGACGCCGAGATCGCCGACACCCATCTCGCGCAAGGCGCGGTCGAGATCGGCGAACATGGTATCGAACAGCGCCTGGGCGAAGCCTTGGGTCTCGGCATGATCGCGCTTCAGCCGATGCAGCACGAGAAAGGCATGCAGCGCCAGCAGCTCGAACCTGCCGTCCAGCGTGTCCGGAACGCCCCAGTCGGTGTAGAAGACCGGCTCGCGCGCGCGCTCGACGATCCGCCGATAGGCGGCGTGCACGGCAAGGTGCCGCGGGTTCTGTCGAAACAAGGAGGCCAGCACGCCCATATGCTCCTGCCTGCGCCCAGCCTTGCGGCCCGATCATTGACAGGGGGCCGCTCCGGAGTGCAGTTTTGCGCGCAGATAGGCGGGGTCTGCCGCCTTGTCAATTGTTTTGGCCGGACGCGCCATGTCGCATCGAAGCCTGTTCCTTGCCGCCGCCCTCCTGACGCTGACCCTCGCCGGCTGCAACACGCCGGTCGACCCGCGCGGGAACCTGCCGACGCCGGACGAGCTTGCCCAGATCAAGCCCGGGGTCACCGACAAGCCGACGGTGACCCGCATCCTCGGCTCGCCCTCGAGTGTCGCCGCCTTCGATGATTCCACCTGGTACTACATCAGCCAGAAGACGAAAGAAGTCGCCTTCTTCAAGCCCGAGCTGCTCGACCAGGAAGTGATCGTCATCGACTTCGACAAGAAGGGGGTCGTGCGCGATGTTCGGCGTCGCAACTTGAACGACCGCGTCGCCGTCGTCCCCAACCCCAATGCGACGCCGGCGCCCGGCCGCGAATTCTCCTTCTTCCAGCAGCTGATCGGGAATTTCGGCCGGTTCAGCGGCAGCGAAGCTGGCGGGCAATCGCAGCCCGGCGGCGGTCCCGGCGGCCCGGGCCACGGCGGCGGCCTCGGCATGCCATAGCCACGAGGACCCCGGAAGCCAGGGCTTCCGGGGTCCTTCGCCTCAGTGCAGCGCGGCGAGGATGGCCAGCAGCAAGATCGCCACGATGTTGGTGATCTTGATCATCGGGTTGACGGCAGGACCGGCGGTATCCTTGTAGGGATCGCCGACCGTGTCGCCGGTCACCGCGGCCTTGTGGGCGTCCGAGCCCTTGCCGCCGTGATGCCCCTCCTCGATGTACTTCTTGGCATTGTCCCAGGCGCCGCCCCCCGAAGTCATCGAGATCGCGACGAAGAGCCCGGTGACGATGGTGCCGAGCAGCATGGCACCGAGCGCGCTGAACCCCGCCCCGGGACCGCCGATGGCGCGGATGACGAAGTAGAGCACCACCGGCGCCAGGACCGGCAGCAGCGAGGGCAGGATCATCTCCTTGATCGCCGCCCGCGTCAGCATGTCGACGGCACGGCTGTAATCGGGCTTCGCCGCACCCTCCATGATGCCGCGGATCTCCTTGAACTGGCGGCGCACCTCGATCACCACCGCCCCCGCGGCGCGGCCGACCGCGGTCATGCCAAGCGCGCCGAAGAGATAGGGAAGCAAGCCGCCGATCAACAATCCGACGACGACATAAGGGCTTTGCAGCACGAAGCTGACATGCACGGTGGGGAAGTAGTAGTTGAGGTCGTTGGTGTAGGCGGCAAACAGCACAAGCGAGGCGAGGCCGGCCGAGCCGATGGCATAGCCCTTGGTCACCGCCTTGGTGGTGTTGCCGACGGCATCGAGCGCATCGGTCGTCTTGCGCACGTCCTTGGGGAGGTCGGCCATCTCGGCAATGCCGCCGGCATTGTCGGTGACCGGCCCATAGGCGTCGAGCGCGACGATCATGCCGGCCAGCGCCAGCATGGTGGTCGCCGCCACCGCGATGCCGAAGAGCCCGGCGACGAGATAGGCGACGATGATGCCGGCGCAGATGACGACGACCGGCATGGCGGTCGCCTCCATCGACACGGCGAGGCCCTGAATGACATTGGTGCCGTGGCCGGTGATCGAGGCCAAGGCGACGCTCCGCACCGGACGGTAGGCGGTCGAGGTGTAGTACTCGGTGATCCAGACCAGGAGGCCGGTGACGGCCAGCCCGACCATGGAGCAGATGAAGAGCCCCGTGCCGGTCGTGCTGCTGAAATCGCCCTTCATCGTGAGCACCGTGCCGAAGCCCACCAGGTGATAGAAGACACCGGCAATGAGCGCGGCCGAGATCACTCCCGACGCGATGAGCCCCTTGTAGAGCGCCGCCATGATGCCCTGGCCGCTGCCGAGCCGGACGAAGTAGGTACCGATCACCGAAGCCAGGATGCAAACGGCGCCGATCACCAGCGGCAGCGCCATCATCGTCGAGCGCATCGGCTCGTCGAAGAAGATGTTGGCGAGCAGCATGGTGGCGACGATGGTCACGGCATAGGTCTCGAAGAGATCGGCGGCCATGCCGGCGCAGTCGCCGACATTGTCGCCGACATTGTCGGCGATGACCGCGGGATTGCGCGGGTCGTCTTCGGGAATGCCGGCCTCGACCTTGCCGACGAGGTCGGCGCCGACATCGGCGCCCTTGGTGAAGATGCCGCCGCCGAGCCGCGCGAAGATCGAGATGAGCGACGCGCCGAAGGACAGCGCCACCAGCGATTCGAGAATGCCGCGCGCGTCGCCCGGCGGCAGCGACCAGCGCTGGAAGAAGTAGTAGAGCGAGACGCCGAGCAGACCGAGCCCGACCACCAGCAGCCCGGTCACCGCGCCCGCCTTGAAGGCGACATCGAGCCCCTTGGCGAGGCCCTGACGCGCCGCCTGCGCGGTGCGCACATTGGCGCGGACCGAGACATTCATGCCGATATAGCCGGCGGAGGCCGAAAGCACGGACCCGACGAGAAAGCCGACCGCGCTGTGCCAGCCCAGCGTCGCCAGCAGGATGAGGAAGATAATGATCCCGACGACCGCGATGGCGCGGTACTGCCGGTTGAGATAAGCCTTGGCGCCCTCCTGCACCGCGCCCGCGATTTCCTGCATCCGCGCCGTGCCGGCATCGGCGGCAAGCACCTGACGGCTCGTCCACCAGCCGTAGAGCAATGCCAGCACGCCACCGGCAACGACGACCAAGTAGGCATTCATCGTTCAAGTCCTTCGGTTATGACGCTCTTCCCCCGACGAAAAGCGCGCGGAACATGCCAGAAGAGGCCGGCCGAGGCAACACGCGCGCCAAGCCGGGCCGCGGCGGCAATCGGCGCCGGGCGCCTCGGCCCGGCAGGTCAGTCGCTGGCGCCGGTTACCACCAGGCCTAGCGTTCGCCACCGCAGCATGCCCCCGGCAAGGTTCGCCACCTTGGCGAAGCCGGCGCGCTGCAGCAGTACCGTCGCCTGGGCCGACCGGCCACCGGCGCGGCATATGGTTACGATCGGGCGCTTCGGGTCGAGGCGGTGCGCCTCTTCGCTGAGCCGGCCGAGCGGGATCAGCACCGCGCCCGGGACGTGGCCCAGCGGCCCCGCGAATTCGTCGGGCTCGCGGACATCGAGCAACTGCAGCTCCGGCAAGTGCTCCTCGACCCATTGCGGCTGGACTTCCCAGAAACCCGCGAAGGTGAAGGCGAGCGGCGCCCAGTCCGGCCCCTCCACCGCCGCCTCGGCATGCTCGTGCTCGCCGCACCGCAGATTGGCCGGAACCGCGACCGCGATCTGCTTCGGCTGCGGCAAGCCGAGATTGCTCATGTAGCCGGCGAAATCATCCTCGCTGAGCTCACCGCCGAGGCGGGGATTGAGGCGCCGCTCCTCGCCCACCGTGGTCGCGGTGATGCCGCGATAGTCATGCGCCGGATAGAGCAGGCAATCCTCCGGCAAGGTGAAGATCTGCTGATGGACGGCGCGGTAGAGCGCGCGGGCGTCGCCACCCTGGAAATCGGTGCGGCCACAGCCGCGCACCAGCAGGGTATCGCCGGTGAACGCCATGCGCTCGTCGTCGAGCACATAGGTGACGCAACCCGCGGTATGGCCCGCCGTCTCGCGCACCGTGAGATAGCGCTTGCCGAAGCGAACCCGGTCGCCCTGGCGAAGATAGCGGTCGGCCCCGGTGCTGCCGGTCGCCGCGCCGAGCGCGATCTCGCTGCCGAGCCGGCGCTTCAGCAGGAAGGCTGCGGTGATATGGTCGGCATGGACATGGGTCTCGAGGGTCGTGCGCAGCTTGAGGCCGAGCTCGCCGATGAGGGCGGCGTCGCGGCGCATCTGCTCGAAGACGGGATCGATGAGCACGGCCTCGCGGCTCTCGGAATCGGCGAGGAGATAGGTGTAGCTCGAGCTCTGGGGGTCAACGAGTTGACGGAAGATCAGCATGCCCGTCTCCGTCGCCGGCGCTATCACCCCTCCATCATACAGCAAACCGGCGCGGCGCGGGCAGTCCCGGCAATCGGCCCGGCTAGCGCTGCTCCTCGAGGAGCTGCCGGATCAGGATGGCGTGGACGACGCCCGGGCCCAGCACGCGGTCGGCGGCGGCTTGCAAACGCTCCTTGATCAGCCGCTCGTTGACCACCCGGTCATCGCCGCTGCGCCAGCCATAGATGCGATAGAGCTCGGTGATGAAGGCATCCGTGATCTGACGGTCCTTGTCCTGCGCCTCTCTGGCGCTGTGCCCCTGGGCGAGCTCCAGCGTGATGAGAATGCCGACCTGGCGCGGGATCCGGTTGCCCTCGATCACCGGCAGCACGATCGGCTCGATGTTGAAGAAGGCCGGCATGCCGGGAACGCTCTTGGGCTCAGGCATCTCGCGGTCGGCGGCCGCGGCCGGCGCGGCTGCAGCGAGGGCGATCAGCAGGCCGAGCGCAGTTCCGAGCCGGCGCGGCAGCGGCAGAGGGTGATGGTCGACCAACAGAGGCTCCCGGCGCGCCAACTTCGGCGAGAGCGCGCAACGCGCAACTCCACCACGAGATGATTAATAATTAGAAATGGCGGTAGCCGGCGCTCGCCACCGTCAGCGGCGCCCCCGCGGCATCGACGATGCGGACGCCGCCCCCGGCCTCGATCCGGCCGATGGCGGCAACTTCGGTGCCGGTCTCTTGCGCCAGCGCGGCAATTGCGGCGGCCGCGCCGGCCGGCGCGGCAAACAGCAGCTCGTAATCGTCGCCGCCGCCCAGCGCCGCCATCAGCCATTGCCGCTCGCCTCTGACCGCCGGCAGCGCCGCCGGCGACAGCGGCAGCTTCGCCGCCTCCACCACCGCCGCGACGCCCGAGGCAGCACAGAGATGGCCGAGATCGGCGACCAGGCCGTCGGAGATGTCGAGCATCGCATGGGCGACGCCGGCGAGGCGCTGTCCCAGCGCCAGGCGCGGCTGCGGCAGGTGATAGCGATCGACGAGAAACTCGCGCGCCGTCGCCTCCGGCAGCGTCAGGCGGCCTTGCAGCACGGCCAGCCCCAGGGCGGCATCGCCGAGCGTGCCGCTGACATAGACGAGATCGCCGGGCCTGGCGCCGCTGCGCAGCACCGCGCGCCCCGCCGCAACGCGGCCGATGGCGGCCAGCGTGAGCGCGATCGGCCCGTCGATCGCCGACATGTCGCCGCCAAGGAGGCCGATGCCGAAGGTTGCCTGGTCCTTGGCGAGGCCCGCGGCGAACCCCTGGAGCCAGTCATCGCCGAGGCTGCGCGGCAGCGCCGTCACCAGGAGATAGCCCAGCGGCGTCGCGCCCTTGGCGGCGAGGTCCGAGAGGTTGACGCGCAGCAGTTTCTGCGCCACCTGGTCGGGCGGCGTTCCCGGCAGGAAATCGACGCCCTCGACGATGGCGTCGGTCGTGAGCACGTATTGCTCGCCGGAAGGGCCGTCGATCAGCGCCACATCGTCGACGAGGCCGAGCGCGCCCGGAGCCGCGAGCGGCGCGAAGAAGCGTGCGATCCGCTCGAACTCACTGAGCGGAGGGTCCGCCACGTCTTCCATCCGCGACCTCGTCCGGCCGCAGCACCTGGGCGAGCCGGTCGAGCACGCCGTTCACGAGACCCGGTTCCTTGCCGGCGAAGAACGCGTGCGCGATATC
>DASQSR010000386.1:0-4920 GCA_035642295.1 Allostellaceae bacterium
ACCCCGAGCGCCGTCACCGCCAGGCGCGGCCAGTGATGCCGCGCGGGCACCGGCTGGCGCGTCGCCCACAGCGCCACCGCCGCCACCCCGGCCGCGACCAGCGCGCGACCCAGTCCGACGAGTGTCGGATCGAGCGCCGACACCGCCAGCCGCGTCGCCGGCAGCGTGACGGAGAAGCCGAGCACGCCGAGGGCGCCCCAGACAAAGGCGCGGCGCGGCGCGCCGGTTCGCGAACTTGTAGGGATACAATTTACGCTCATCGGCCTGCTGCCATGTCTTTGTTGTGGCACTGATTTAGGCGCCGACCTCGAATCAATTTGACTTGGCTTTCGCCGTCAATGCTAATATTGACACCATGACAAGCTGGCTGCCGGACCTCGCGGCACAACGCGGCCCGCGCTATCGCGCCATCGCCGAGGCGCTGGCCGAGGATGTGCAGCGCGGCGCCCTGCCGCCCGGCGCGCGGCTGCCGACCCATCGCGAGCTGGCCTGGCGCCTCAAGGTCACCGTCGGGACGGTGAGCCGCGCCTATGCCGAGGCGGAGCGGCGCGGCCTCATCGCCGGCGAAGTCGGCCGCGGCACTTTCGTGCGCGCCGCCGCGACGCCAGCGCCGCTCCTGCGGCTCCATGACGAAGCGCAGCCCGCAGACCTCGTCGATTTCGCCGTCCACCGGCCGCGCGCCGCGAGCGAGGGACCGCTCTTGGCGGACGCCCTCGCCGCTCTCGCCGGCGATCCCGAGCTCGCCGAGCTCATGGAGTATCAGCCGCATGCCGGCCGCGACCGCGAGCGCGCCGCCGGCGCCGCCTGGATCGCGCGCAGCGGCGGGCTCGCGGCAACGCCCGGTCGGGTGGTGGTGACGGCGAGCGGCCAGCATGCGATGGCCGCCGTTCTCGCGGCCATCACCGAACCCGGCGACGGCCTCGCCGTCGAGGCGCTCACATATCCCGGCATCCGCGCCGCGGCGAGCCTGCTGCATCTGAAGCTCGTGCCGCTGGCGATCGACGACGAAGGCGTTCTGCCCGACGCACTGGCATCGGCGTGCCGCGGCGGGCGCGTGCGCGCGCTCTACACGCTGCCGACCCTGCACAATCCGACGACGGCGATGATGCCGCTCGAGCGGCGGCGCGCCCTCGCCGAAGTGGCGCGGCGCCACCAGGTGATGTTGATCGAGGACGACGTCTACGGCTTTCTCGCCGAGCGGCCCCTGCCGGCGCTGACAAGCCTCGCGCCCGAGCACGGCTTCTACATCACGGCGACCTCGAAGAGCTTCGTGCCGGGGCTGCGCGTCGGCTACGTCCATTGCCCCGCGGCGCTGGTCGACGACGTCGCTGCGGCGGTGCGTGCCATGACCTACACGGCGCCGCCGTTGACCGCACGCATCGCCTCGCGCTGGATCGAGGACGGAATCGCCGACCGGCTCGTCGCCGAGAAGCGCGCCGAGGCCGCGCGCCGGCAGCATGCAGCCCAGCGCCTCCTGCCGCAGCAAAGCTACCGCACGTCGCCGGGCGCGGCGCATCTCTGGCTCACCCTCCCCGAACCTTGGCAAGGCGAAGCCTTCGCCGCCGCAGCGCGCCAGCGCGGCATCGCCGTCACGCCCGCCGCCGCTTTCGCCACGGGCCGCCAGGTTCCGCGCGCGGTGCGGCTCTGCATCGGCACGCCGCCCAGCCTCGCCGCCGTCGCGCACGGACTCGCCCGCCTCGCCGAGCTGCTCGCGGCCGCACCGGAAGGCTATCTGTCGGTGGTTTAGGAAAAGCTGTCAGCCATCAGCCGTCAGCTCTCAGCTCGCCGAAGCCCTCGACTGACGGTTGACGGCTGACAGCTATCCCTCGATCGCGTGCGTATGATCGAGCGGCCCCCTGCCCTGGCCGAAGCCGGGGGCGGCGGCGATGGCGCGCTGGACGAAATCATGCGCGCGCTCGATGGCGGCGCGCAGCGTCATGCCTTGCGCAAGCCCGGTGGCGATCGCCGAGGCCAGGGTGCAGCCGGTGCCGTGGGTATGCCGCGTTTCGATCCGGGAGCTTGCCAGCACGTAGCTCGCCTCGGCTTCGACGACGACGTCGCGCACGATCTCTCCGGCGAGATGGCCGCCCTTCAGCATGACCGCGCCGGCGCCGAGATCGCGGAGCTCCCGCGCCGCCGCCGCCATCTCTTCCGTCCCGGCGATGCGGCGGCCGAGCAGCGCCTCGGCTTCCGGCAGGTTGGGCGTCAGCACCGTGGCGCGCGGGATGAGCCGCGCCTTCATCAGCGCCAGCGCGGCTTCGTCGAGGAGGCGCGTCCCGCTCGTCGACACCATAACCGGGTCGAGCACCAGCGGCACGGTCGGCGCCATCTCGGCCAGACAGTCGGCGACGGCGGCGATCACGCCGGCGTCGTGCAGCATGCCGGTCTTGACGCAGTCGGCACCAATGTCGCTCAGCACCGCCGCCATCTGCCGGCGGACGAAATCGGGGGGCACGGGAAGAATGGCGGAGACGCCCAGCGTGTTCTGGGCGGTGAGCGCGGTGATCGCTGCGGCGGCGTAGCCCTTGAGGGCCGTCACCGTCTTGATGTCGGCCTCGATGCCCGCGCCGCCTCCGGAGTCGGAGCCGGCGACGATGAGCACGCGGCCTTTCATTCGGCGGCTCTGCCCTCCGCTTCGCCCGCTTCTAGCACCGCCGCCGCAATCTCGTCGACGATCGACGCCACCAGCGCCTCGTCTTCGCCCTGCGCCATGATGCGGATCACCGGCTCGGTGCCGGACTTGCGCACGGACAGGCGCCCGGCCTTGCCGAGCCGGCGCTCGCCCGCGCCGATCGCCTGCTTCACCGCGGTGCTCTCGAGCGGCGCGCCGCCGGCGAAGCGGACATTGCGCAGCAACTGCGGCACCGGCGTGAACAGCGTGCAGACGCGGCTCGCCGGCGCGCCGGTCTCGACGATCGCCGCCAGCACTTGCAGCGCCGCCATCAGCCCATCGCCGGTGGTGCAGGTGTCGCCGAGGATGATGTGCCCGGACTGCTCGCCGCCGAGATTGCTGCCGAGCTTGCGCATGGCCTCGACGACGTAGCGATCGCCGACCGCGGTGCGGTGGAGGGCGACGCCCTGCGCGTCGAGATGACGCTCGAGGCCGAGATTCGACATGATGGTCGCGACCACGCCGGCGCCGTCGAGCCGGCCGGTCCTGCGCCAGTTCATCGCGATCAGCGCCAGCAGCTGATCGCCATCCACCAGCTTGCCGCTCTCGTCGGCGACGAGCAGGCGGTCGGCATCGCCGTCGAGCGCAATGCCGAGATGGGCGCGATGCTCGACAACGGCGCGCTGCATCGCCGCCGTCGCCATGGTGCCACTCTCGCGATTGATGTTGAGCCCGTCGGGCGAAACGCCGAGCGGAACCACGTCGGCGCCCAGCTCCCACAGCACCGTCGGCGCCACCTTGTAGGCGGCGCCATGGGCGCAGTCGATCACCACCTTGAGGCCGTCGAGCCGGAGCCGCTTCGGGAAGCTGCTCTTCACGAACTCGATGTAGCGGCCGCCGGCGTCGTCGAGCCGCCGTGCGCGGCCGAGCGCGTGCGGCGGCACGCGGCCATTGGTGCGGTCGAGCTCGGCTTCGATCGTCGCCTCGATCTCGTCGGAGAGCTTGTAGCCGTCGGCGCCGAACAGCTTGATGCCATTGTCCTCGAAGGGGTTGTGGGAGGCCGAGATCATCACGCCGAGATCGGCGCGCAGCGAGCGCGTCAGCATGGCAATCGCCGGGGTCGGCAACGGCCCGACCAGCACCACGTCCATGCCCATGGCGATGAACCCGGCGGTCAGGGCCGGCTCGACCATATAGCCCGAAAGGCGCGTATCCTTGCCGATGACCACGAGATGGCGGTGGTCGCCGCGCCTGAGGCAGCGCCCGGCGGCCATCGCCACCTTGAGCGCGGTCTCCGCCGTCATCGGCTCGCTGTTGGCCGTGCCGCGAATCCCGTCGGTGCCGAACAATTTGCGCGTCATCCGTCCTCGCGAAGCAACTCGTGATACCGGCCGTTATAGCTCAGCAGGGCCCGGGCGCCGAGGCCCAAGAAAACGGCGCTCCGGCAACCGCGGCCCGCAGCAGCAGCGCCTGGCGGGTCTCGGCGACGTCGTGAACGCGCAGGACCTGCACGCCCTGCCCGACGGCCGCAAGCGCCACGGCAAGGGAGCCGCCAAGGCGCTCGCGCGGACCGGCACCACCGCCGAGCCGGCCGATGAAGGATTTGCGCGAGGCACCGACCAGGACAGCGCAGCCGGTCCCGTGAAACAGCGCGAGCCGCGCGAGGAGCGCCAGGTTGTGCTCGTCCCGCTTGCCAAAGCCGATGCCGGGATCGACGGAAATGCGCTCGGGCGGAATGCCGGCGGCAACGCAAGCGGCGACACGGCGCTCGAGAAAATCGAAGACCTCGAGGATCACGTCGTCATAGTGCGGATCCCGCTGCATGGTGCGGGGCTCGCCCGCCATGTGCATCAGCACGACCGCGGCGCCGCCCGCAGCGGCGACGGCAAGGCTGCCCCGATCCCCGGCCAGCGCGCTGACGTCGTTGACGATACGGGCGCCCGCAGCGAGCGCCGCCTCCATCACCGCCGCGCGGCGCGTGTCGATCGAGACGATGATCCCGTCCGCAGCGAGACGCCGCACGACGGGCACGACGCGGCGCTGCTCCTCCTCGGCACTGACCGGAGCGGCGCCGGGCCGCGTCGATTCGCCGCCGACATCGACGATGTCGGCACCGGCCGCGACAAGTGCGCGGCCATGCTCGACGGCGCGATCGGGATCGACGAAGTCGCCGCCATCGCTGAAGCTGTCCGGCGTGACATTGACGATGCCCATGAGGCGCGGGCGATCGAGCGAAAGGCCGGCCCAGTCGCGCCGCGGCGCCGCGAGCGCGGCGAGCGCCACGTCGATCGCCGCGCGGCCGGGCGAGC
>DASQSR010000387.1:0-3848 GCA_035642295.1 Allostellaceae bacterium
CGAGGCCTTCGGATCCTTCGTCCCGGTGCTGGCCCAGAGCAGCCGCTGGGCGCGGGCACCGGCATTGGCGGCGCGCTGGAAGCGCGGCGAGGCGAGCAGCTCCTGATACGCCCGGTAGGCGCGCTGGGCGATGGCGATGCCGAGCCGGTTGGTCAGCTCGCCCGGAACCTTGCCGCCGACCGCGACGTCCCAGCGGCTGCTCTGGGCCAGCACCGGGACGAAGGATCCGAAGGCCTCGGACGTGCTCTATGTGAAAGCGCTCGCCGCACCCTTCACCGTAAACACCATGCCGGAGGGCACGCTGAAGGCGTTCGCCGATCACGGCGAGGTCGGAGAGCCGCTGGCGCCGGATGGCGGCGACGCGGAGAAGGTCCTCGCCGCGTTCGCCAAGGCGGGGGTCGATATCGCTGCGCTCGCCGCTCGGCTCCAGGACGAAGGCGCAGCGTCCTTCGTCAAGTCCTGGAACGACCTGATGGACTGCATCGCGTCCAAGAGCGCGGCAATTCGCAAGGCAAGCTGATGCGTTGACGACGACGTGGGGGGCGGCGCGACGGCGCCCCGGTGTCCAGGAGGGAGCACCCGATGAGCATTCCGGCCTTGCGCAAGCGTCCCGCCTGGACCGCGCTGGAGAAGCACTATCAGAAGATGAAGGGCGTCACGCTGCGGCAGCTCTTCGCCGAGGATCAGAGCCGCGGCGAGCGGCTGGCGGTCGAGGCCGCGGGCCTTTACCTCGACTATTCGAAGAACCGGATCACCGACGAGACCCTCGGCCTGTTGCTCGCGCTCGCCCGGGAAGCGGGATTGCCGGAGCACATCGAGGCGATGTTCCGGGGCGACAAGATCAACGTCTCGGAAGGCCGCGCGGTGCTGCACGTGGCACTGCGCGCGCCGCCCAATACCGTGATCCTTCACGACGGCAAGGACGTGGTGCCCGAGGTCCACGCCGTCCTCGACAAGATGGCGGCGTTCGCTCAGCGGCTGCGGAGCGGCGCCTGGCAGGGCTATACCGGCAAGCGCATCCGCAACGTCGTCAACATCGGCATCGGCGGATCGGATCTGGGGCCGGTGATGGCCTACGAGGCGCTGCGGCACTACAGCGAGCGGAGCATGGTCTTCCGCTTCGTCTCCAATGTCGACGGCACCGATTTCGCCGAAGCGGCGCGCGACCTCGATCCCGCGGAGACGCTGTTCATCGTCTCCTCCAAGACCTTCACCACGCTGGAGACGATGACCAACGCGCGCACCGCGCGCGACTGGCTGCTGGCGGGGCTCAAAGGCGAGCAGGCCGCCATCGCCAAGCATTTCGTCGCCGTCTCGACCAATGCCGAGGAAGTGGCGAAGTTCGGCATCGACACCGCCAACATGTTCCCCTTCTGGGACTGGGTCGGCGGGCGCTACTCGATGGATTCGGCCATCGGCCTGTCGACGATGCTGGCCATCGGCCCCGACAATTTCCGCGCCATGCTGCGCGGCTTCCACGAGATGGACGAGCATTTCCGCAGCACGCCCCTCGAGCGCAACCTGCCGGTGCTCATGGGCCTCATCGCCCTCTGGTACAATGATTTCTTCGGCGCCCAGACGGTCGCCGTGCTGCCTTACGAGCAGTACCTCAAGCGCTTTCCCGCCTATCTCCAGCAGCTGACGATGGAGAGCAACGGCAAGCACGTGACCGTCGAAGGCGCGCCGGTCGATTACGACACCGGGCCGATTTATTGGGGCGAGCCGGGGACCAACGGCCAGCATTCCTTCTATCAGCTGATCCATCAGGGAACGCGGCTGATCCCCTGCGACTTCATCGCCTTCGCCAAGACGCTGAACCCGCTCGGCCGGCATCACGACATGCTGCTCGCCAATGTCTTCGCCCAGACGGAAGCGCTGGCCTTCGGCAAGACGGCGGACGAGGTCAAGGCGGAAGGCACGCCCGACTGGCTCGTGCCGCATCGGCTGTTCGAGGGCAACCGGCCGTCCAACACGCTGCTGCTGGAGCGCCTCACGCCGGCGGCGCTGGGCAAGCTGGTGGCGCTTTACGAGCACAGCGTCTTCACCCAGGGCGTCATCTGGCAGATCGATTCTTTCGACCAGTGGGGCGTGGAGCTCGGCAAGGCGCTCGCCCAGCGCATCATTCCGCAGCTCGAAAGCGCGAGCGAGCCGGCGCTCGAGCATGACAGTTCGACCAATGCGCTGATCCGGCGTTATCGACGGCTGAAAGGAGGCGTGTGATGCCACGCGGCTATGACGCGACGCTCTATGTCCTGCCCTTCGACCATCGCGGCTCGTTCCAGAGCAAGCTCTTCGGCTGGACGTCGCCGCTGAGCGCGGCTCAGACGGCCGAGATCGCCGGCGCCAAAGCGATCATCTATGAAGGCTTCAAAGTGGCGCTCGCCGCCGGAGCGCCCCGCGACAAGGCCGCCATCCTGGTGGACGAGCAGTTCGGCGCCGCCATCCTGCGCGATGCGGCCGCCAAGGGCTTCACCACCGCTTGCCCGGTCGAGAAAAGCGGACAGGACGAGTTCGAGTTCGAGTATGGCGAGGAGTTCCAGCGCCACATCGAAGCCTTCGACCCCAGCTTCTGCAAGGTGCTGGTCCGCTACAACCCCGAAGGCGATGCGGCGCTCAACCGACGGCAGGCCGAGCGGCTGAAGCGCCTTTCCGACTATCTCGCGCAGCGCAACCGCAGCCGCTTCATGTTCGAGCTGCTGGTGCCGGCGGAGAAGGCGCAGCTCGACCAGCTCAAGGGCGACAAGAAGGCCTATGACCGCGAGCTGAGGCCGCGCCTCATGGTCGAGGCCATCGCCGAGCTCCAGGCCGCCGGCGTCGAGCCTGACGTCTGGAAGATCGAAGGCCTCGACCGGCGCGAGGACTGCGTGAAGGTCGTGTCGACCGCGCGGGCGGGCGGCCGCGACCGCGTCAGCTGCATCGTTCTGGGACGCGGCGAGGACGAGCGCCGGGTGCGCGACTGGCTCACCACCGCAGCGGGCGTGCGGGGCTTCATCGGCTTCGCCGTCGGCCGCACCGTGTTCTGGGAGCCGCTTGTCGACTGGCGCGCCGGGAAGAAGACGGGCGATGCGGCCGCGGCCGAGATCGCGCAGCGCTACCGCCAATTCGTCGATCTTTTCGAGACGGCGCGGCAAGCGGCCGCCGCGGCCTGAATGAAACGAGCCGGGGCACCGGCCTTTTGAGGAGGATTGCTCGTGCAGCTGGGAATGATCGGCCTCGGCCGGATGGGAGCGAATATGGTGCGCCGCCTGCTGCGGGGCGGCCATCAATGCGTGGTGTTCGACCGGTCGGCGAAGGCCGTGGCGGAGCTGGCGAAGGAGAAGGCCGTCGGCGCCGCCTCCGTGGCCGAGTTCATCCGCAGCCTCGAGAAGCCGCGGGCGGTCTGGCTGATGGTGCCGGCCGCGGCCGTCGACGAGACGATCGCCGAGCTGGTGCCGCATCTCGAACGCGGCGACATCCTGATCGATGGCGGCAATTCCTACTACATCGACGACATCCGCCGCGCCCGGGAGCTCACGCCCAAAGGCCTCCACTATGTCGATGTCGGCACCAGCGGCGGCGTCTGGGGGCTGGAGCGCGGCTATTGCATGATGATCGGCGGCGAGACCGAGGCGGTGAAGCGCCTCGATCCCGTCTTCGCCACGCTGGCGCCGGGACGCGGCAACATTCCGCGCACGCCGGCACGCGAGAAGGCCGGGGGCACCGCCGAGCAGGGCTATCTCCATTGCGGCCCCAACGGCGCCGGCCATTTCGTCAAGATGGTCCACAACGGCATCGAATACGGCGTGATGGCCGCCTATGCCGAGGGGCTGGCGGTGCTGAAAGCGGCCAATATCGGCAAGGCCGCCGGC
>DASQSR010000388.1:0-2762 GCA_035642295.1 Allostellaceae bacterium
GCGCGCATCAAGGCGCTCTTCCCCGAGGACGGTCCTCTCCATCACTGGCTCGACATGGCGAAGGAGCGCATCCGCTTCCAGGGGCTGCCGGCGCGGATCTGCTGGCTCGGGCTCGGCGAGCGCGCCAAGGCCGGGCTCGCCTTCAACGAGATGGTGGCGAAAGGCGAGCTCAAGGCGCCGATCGTCATCGGCCGCGACCATCTCGATAGCGGCTCGGTGGCGAGCCCCCATCGCGAGACCGAAGCGATGCGCGACGGCTCCGACGCGGTCGCCGACTGGCCGCTGCTCAATGCGCTGCTCACCTGCGCCTCGGGCGCCACGTGGGTCTCGATCCACAATGGCGGCGGCGTCGGCATCGGCTATTCGCAGCATGCCGGCATGGTGATCGTCGCCGACGGCACCGAAGCGGCGGCGCGGCGCTTGCAGCGCGTCCTCACCAACGATCCCGCCTCGGGCGTGATGCGTCATGCCGATGCTGGCTATGAGGACGCCATTGCCTGCGCCCGGGAGCATGGCCTCAACCTGCCGATGCTGGAGCCCTGATGCGACCCCTCTACATCACCTATCTCAACGGCCTCGACGTCGAGGCGGCGATGCCGGACGACGACGAGATCCTGGCGGCGATCGAAGGCGGCCTGGCGGCGCAGGGGCGCGGCGAGACGGTGATCGAGCCGCGCATGCACCTCATTCCCGATCCCAAGGTGCACGGGCATTTCAACGTGCTGCGCGGCTATATCGGCGGTGCCGTGAATTTCGCCGGGGTCAAGATCGTCGGCGACTATGTCGACAACTACAAGCAGGACCTGCCGTCGGAGATCGGGCTCCTCGCGCTCTTCGATCCCGCGACCGGCATGCCGCGCGCCCTGCTCGATGCGACGGCGATCACCGACATGCGGACGGGCGCGGTCACCGCCATCGGCGCCAAGCACCTCGCGCGGAAGAAAAGCCGCGTGCTCGGCCATATCGGCGCGCGCGGCACCGCCTATTGGAATGTGCGGCTCCTCGACCGGCTGTTCGATTTCGAGGAGATCCGCGTCCATTCGCGCCGTCCCGAAAGCCGCGACGCCTTCGCCGCACGCCTGTCGCACGATCTGAAGAAGCCGGTGCGCGCGCTGGACTCGTGGGAAGCGACGGTGCGCGGCGCCGACATCGTCGTCGAGGCCTCGCGCCTGCTGGAGCCGGCGCCGCTGCTGAAGACGGAGTGGATCAAGCCCGGCGCGCTGGTCGTCCCCTACGGCACGATGAGCGCGGTCGAGCTGTCGCTCACCGACATCATGGCGAAGCTGGTCGTCGACGACTGGGGACAGTGCAAGGCGGGGAAGTTCGGCGCGCTCCGCGCCCATGTCGATGCGGGAAAGCTCAGCGAGAAGACGCTCCACGCCGAGATGGGCGAGATCGTCGCCGGCCGGAAGCCCGGCCGCGAGCGTGAGGACGAAACCATCCTCTTCTGGCACCGCGGCCTCTCGCTCAGCGACATCGCGCTGGGCCACGCGATCCTGGAGAAGGCGAAGCGGCTCGAGGTGGGGCAGAGGTTGCGGTTTGCGTAAGGGTTGGCGGCGGCGCTGCGTCTCGGAGTCCGCGTTCCGCCCGAAGCGGGCCTACAGACGACGCACGAGCTCCAATATCGCGTCCGCCGTCTCGCGCGGCGCATCCTGTGGCACGCAGTGGCCGGCGCCGCGAACAAGGCGGCGCTCGTAGGATCCCGTGAAGTGCCGCGCATGGTTATCGGCGGGTTGCGGCGGGGAGATCCCGTCTCCGGTTCCATGCAGATTGATTGTCGGCACGGATATCGATGGCTGCGCCGCCAAGCTGAGCTCGACTGCTGCCAGCGATGGATCAGCCGGCGCGTAGCCATAGCGCACGCGATAAGAGTGGATCACCACCTCGACGAAATCAGGATTGTCGAACGAGGGCGCGCTCGCGACAAACTCCGTCTCGTCGAACGGCCGCTCCAGCGACCAGAGTCGCCACAGCAGCTTGGCGATGTCGCGTCGGTTCTCGGTCAACCCGGCCCGGCCCCGTTCGCTGTGGAAATAGTACTGGTACCAGGCTCGATGCTCCTTCTCGGCTGACGCCGGCTTCACCGACCCCGCAACGTCGTGCACGTTATAGCCTACCCCGGTGACAAGCCCGCGCACGCGCTCCGGCCACAGCGCGGACACCACGCAACAGGCGCGTCCACCCCAATCGTAACCGCACAAGAATGCGCTTTTGATGCGGAGCGCATCCATCAGTTCCCTCAAATCGTTGCCGAGTGCGGCCTGCTCGCCCGATCGCATCGTGTCTTGCGAGAGGAACCGGGTAGGTCCATAGCCGCGCAGGTAGGGAACGAGCGTGCGGCAGCCTTCCGCGATCAGCAGCGGCACAACGTGGTCATAGGAGCGCGGGTCATACGGGAACCCGTGCATCAGGAACACGGGTGCACCGTCCGCCGGTCCGTTCTCCTCATAAGCGATGTCGAGAACCGAAGTGCGGATGTGTTTGGCCGCCATCATAGAAAACTCCTTATTCGGAACGCTCGGCCCCCGCGCACGGCGCGCCCCGTCCCGCCGCACACCGAACAGAGAGCCCGCCCTCAAGCCGCGGGTTTGTCACCTCTTGTCGAGAAACGCACGAACCAGCGCGATCGTCGCTTTGGGGTTCTCTTCCATGATCCAGTGCCCCGAGTCCGGCACGACCCCTTCTTCAACGTCGCTCGCGGCAAAGCGCATCACCGCCGCCATGGTCGTGCCGAATGATCTTTGCCGCGAGCGACGTTGAAG
>DASQSR010000389.1:0-2153 GCA_035642295.1 Allostellaceae bacterium
TCATCGCCTCGAGGAATTCGACTTCGAGACGTCGATCAAGAAACAGATAAAGGGCAACATCTATCTCGCGAAGGTGACGCGGGTCGAGCCGTCCTTGCAGGCGGCCTTCGTCGAGTATGGCGGCAACCGCCATGGCTTCCTTGCCTTCAACGAGATCCACCCCGACTACTACCGCATCCCCGTCGGCGACCGGCGCGCCCAGGAGGCGCGCGACGCGCGCCATCGCGAGCTGGTCGAGGACGCTCGGCGCGCCGAAAGCGCCGAGGACGGGCTCGAGGAGATGGACGAGCCGCCGCACGAGGCCGAGTCGCTGCACGAGGGGGAGCCCGGCGAGAACCCGGCACACGACCTCGATGCCCCAAGCGCCGCGGCGCTCGGAGCCCCGGCCCAAGCCGACCTGCTCTACGAGGACCGTGACGAGGAGCACGGCGAGGACCATCACGAGGAGCACGACGAGGACTACGAGGCGTCGCAGGCGCCCGACGCGCTTCCGGCGGAGCACGCCGGCCCTGGCGACGCCGAGCTAGCGGGAGCTTTCGACCCTGCGCTCGAGCCGATGGCCGAGCAGGCCGATGCCGAGTCGGAACATGCCGAGGCCGAGGCGGCGGAGCACGCGGCGGCGGAAGCCCATGGCGACGTCGAGGAGGCGCCAGCGATTGCGCCCGAGACGATCGAGACGGTGGGCGGCGACGAGATCGAAGAAGCGCCGCGCCAGCGCACCCGCCCCTTCCGCCAATACAAGATCCAGGAAGTGATCAAGCGCCGGCAGATCATGCTGGTGCAGGTCACCAAGGAGGAGCGCGGCAACAAAGGCGCGGCGCTCACCACGTTCCTGTCGCTCGCCGGCCGCTACTGCGTGCTGATGCCGAATACGCCGCGCGGCGGCGGCGTCTCGCGCAAGATCACCAACTCCACCGATCGGCGCCGGCTCAAGGACCTTATGAGCGATCTCGACGTGCCGGACGGCATGGGCGTCATCGTGCGCACCGCGGGGAGCGAACGCTCGAAAGCCGAGATCAAGCGCGACTTCGAATATCTTCTGCGGCTATGGGACGAGATTCGCGACCTGACGCTCAAATCGACGGCGCCCGCGCTCATCTATGAGGAAGGCAACCTGATCAAGCGCTCGATCCGCGACCTCTATACCCGCGACCTCGAGGAAGTGATCATCGACGGCGAGGAAGGCTATCGCACCGCGAAAGCCTTCATGAAGATGCTGATGCCGAGCCACGCCAAGCGCATCAAGCCCTATCGCGATCCGACGGTGCCGCTCTTCCACCGCTATCAAGTCGAGACCCAGATCGACGCCATCCACTCCCCGGTCGTGCAGCTGCGCTCGGGCGGCTACATCGTCATCAATCCGACCGAAGCGCTGGTGTCGATCGACGTCAACTCCGGCCGCTCGACGCGCGAGCGCAACATCGAGGAGACGGCGCTCAAGACCAATATTGAAGCCGCCGAGGAGATCGCCCGCCAGCTGCGCCTGCGCGATCTCGCCGGTCTTATCGTCATCGACTTCATCGACATGGAGGAGCACCGCAACCAGGGCGCGGTCGAGCGCAAGCTCAAGGACGCGCTGCGCCACGATCGGGCGCGCATCCAGGTCGGCCGCATCAGCCCCTTCGGCCTCCTCGAGATGTCGCGCCAGCGGCTCCGGCCGTCGCTGCTCGAGGCTTCGACCCAGCCTTGCCCGCATTGCAACGGCACCGGCCATATCCGCTCCACCGAGTCGACGGCGCTGCACGTGGTGCGCGCCATCGAGGAGGAAGGCATGCGCCGCCGCTCGGCCGAGATCAGCGTGGCGGTGCCGACGCAGGTCGCGCTCTACATCCTGAACCACAAGCGCGATACGTTGGCCCAAGCCGAAAAGCGCTGCGGCTTCCACGTCGCCCTCAGCAACGACGACACGCTGATTCCGCCGGCGTTCCGCCTCGAGCGGCTGCGCGCCCTCACCCCGGCCGAGATCGCCGCGCTGCCGCCGCCGGTGGTGCCGGTGGCCGAGCCCGAGGAGGACGAAGAGGACTTCATCGAAGCGGAGGACGAAGAGACGCCAACGGCGGCGGAGCATGCCGGGGAGGACGCGATGGAGGAGGTCGAGCACCCGGCCGCCGCCGAGGCCGCGCCGCCCCGAACGGAGCGCGGCGACGGCGACG
>DASQSR010000390.1:0-6797 GCA_035642295.1 Allostellaceae bacterium
GCGAGGAAAGCGCGCGAGCGAAGTGGATCCCATCGCGCGGCTCGTCGAGCGCTTTGCCGTGCGCCAGCCGATCCGCAGCGGCTCGCTCATCGTCACCGCCTTCGGCGACGCCATCCTGCCGCGCGGCGGCGCGGTGCTGCTTGCCGATCTCATGGCGCTGCTGCGGCATTTCTCGCTCAACGACAGCCAAGTGCGCACAGCGCTGTCGCGGCTCGTTGCCGATCACTGGCTCGCGGCCGAGCGGCGCGGGCGGCAGAGCCTCTATCGCCCGACCGAGACCGGCCGGCACCGCTTCGAAGAGGCGACGCGCCGCATCTATGCGGGGCCGCCGCGCGACTGGAGCGGCGAATGGCATGTGCTGGTGCTGCCGCCCGGCGCGGAGCGGAGCGAGCTCGCGAAGGATCTGGGCTGGCTCGGCTTCGGGCGGCTCGCCCCGGGCGTGATGCTGCACCCTTGCCCCGACCTCGCCTCGCTCGCCTCGGTGATCCGCGATGCGCCGGCGGACGCGCGACCGCTGGCGATCGCGGGGAAGAGCGACATGGCGGCGCCGCCCAATCTGCCGGACCTGGTGGCGCGCTGCTGGGACCTTGCGGCGCTCGCCGAGTCCTATCGCCGCTTCCTCGCCGATTTCGCCGCGCTGCGGCAATGGCTGGCGCGCGGCGCGACACCCGAGCCGCTGCCGGCGCTGCTGGCGCGGCTTCTCCTCATCCACGATTATCGCCGGCTCATCCTGCGCGACCCGATGCTGCCGCCGGCGCTGCTGCCGCGCGACTGGATCGGCCGCGCGGCCTATGACGCGGCGCGCGAGCTCTATCATGCGCTGGCGCCCGCCGCCGAGCGCTGGATCGACGACAATCTCAGCGGCGAGAGCGGCCGCCTGCCGAAGCCGGATGCGGCGTTCCGGCGGCGGTTTCCGTAGGCGAGCGCCTGCACCCCTCACGCCGGCAAACCGGCAAGCACCGGCGACCCGATGTAAGATGGCGATGTCCGACGGGCGCGCCGCCGGCCCTGGCAATAAATGAACGAGGATCACCATGGCGGCCCGTTTCATGCCGCGCATCGGCGCTGCCGCCTTCGGCCGCGATGCCACCAGCTATGACGATTTGCGGGCGCTGGCGTCGCGCTATGCCGCGCACACGCTTGCCGGCCTCACGCTGGTCAATGACGCGACGCAACTCGCCATCACGCTGGCTCCCGACGCGCTGCAGGCGGCCATCCGGCCGGGCGTTCCGCTGGACCTGCTGCTGGCGTTGTCGGAGCTGCCGGCCCTGCTTGCGCATGCAAAGTACGTCCGGACGATGGCCGACCCGCGGCACCGCCCTGAAATTCGCCGACTGCATCTTCTCGCGGCCACCGCCCAAATCCGCAGTCGGACGATCGAGCTATTGCTGACCGTTCGCGAAAACTTCGGCGGCCAATGCTTTTTCGACGGGATGCGGGAGCAAAGCAAGACGCCGCGTCGGGATGCTGGCGGCGCGGCCAACGCTCCATCCGATCCGGCCGTTAGTCTCGCGTCGGCGCCCTTGGCGGGTGAGGAGACGACCAGTGAAAACCAGGTATCTGCCAACTCAAGCACGCCGCAACTGTCTGATCGCGACAAGAACTATCTCGACCGGTACTACGATCCCGTGAATAGAATGGCAAAGGCGTACTTCGTCGATCCAAAATTGGTCCTGGGGCTAGGAGCCGAGTCTGGATTCGGAACCAGCAACATATTCAACGAGCACAAAGATGCGTTGGGCTTGAGCGGCGGAAGCGCAGAGACACAGCCTGATTTCCCCACCTATGAGGCGAACGTGACCCGCTTCTTCCACGAATATGGTCCGCAGATTTGGGGCACGGGCAGCAACGCCGCTGCCTTTGTCAATGCTCTCGACGGCAAGAACGCGGCCGGGACGGCGGTTCCCGGATGGAAGACGTACAACACAGCAAGCCATGACAACTGGCTGAAAATGATGCAGAGCGGAATCGATCAGATGCGGCGCTCGGTGCCGCTCTACCTGCAGCAGCGCACGGAGCAGTGACAGCAGGATGCCTAGGCCGTTAGGGATCGACCGATAGTTCTTTATATGTTCTCAGGCATGACTTAGCATTCGTCGGGGAGTCAGCCTAGGCCACCTCTCGATGCTCGATCGACGTACCTTCGTCATGGCCCTCTTTCTTGCGCTCCTGACGGCGACGGCGCGCGCGGAAGATTCGCCACTCGCAGAAATTCACCAGCTGCTCGCACCGATGCGCGGCGTCGCGCATGCGACCGAAGGGCGCGGCGCGACGCCCGCGCTCACCACGGTGAAGCATGACCTGCGCGATTGGTTCGAGGCGCGGCTCTTGTCATTCGGCAAGAATGACGACGAGCAGGCACTGGCCGCGCATCTGAACGAGGCGCTGCGCGCCGCGGACCTGTTTTGCGCGAATGAGGCCAAACCGTCGCGAGACCGCTGCGACCATCCCGACGGGGACTGGGACGCGACAGGCTTTCTGCGGCCGCTTCACTTGCGGCGGGAGGCCCCCGACGCGCTGGTGCTGGTCACCAGCGTCGGCATTCTCTGCGGTGCCGATGAGTCCGGTTATGTCTATGAGTGGCGCGACGGAAGCTGGCAGCGCCTGTGGCAGGAAGAGCGCCCCATCGCCGAAGGCAAGCCGTACAAACCCGAATATATCGACGGTGTCGACATCTCGCTGCCCGACCAGGACAACGGACCCACCAACATCCTGTCTTTCGGTCATGAGAGCTGGTGCACGTCGACGTTCTACGACGTGTATTTCAGTCTCTGGCGCGTCGGCGCCGCAGGAGGCCCGGCCAAGCTGCTGCTGGACAAGGCCGAACCGGCCTGGCTCGGCTGGCACGAGCCGCCGATCGAAGGCAGCGTCGGCGCGGGGGACGCGCTGATAGAGTTTACCGTGCCCAGCATCGATCTCGACATTCACAGCTACGAGGCGGTCCGGCATTACCGGATCGACGGCGACAAGGTCCTGCGCATCGATCCGATCGCGCTCGACCCCGCCGCCTTCGTCGAAGAGTGGCTCAAGGACGACTGGGCCGAGAGCGCCCGCTGGAGCGCCATCGCCGCGCGCACGCCGCTTCAAGCCTGGCACGCCAAATTCCATGGCGACACGATCGCGGGCGAGTATCTGGGCAAGCCCCAGGGCTGCCGCAGCACGCCCGATCTGTGGCAGGTCGGACTCCGGTTTTACACACCGGCGAAGAAACCCCTTGGCACGCTCTATTTCTCCGTCCGCTGGCAGCCGCCCTATCGCTTCCGCATGATCGACGCCGCCGAAAGTCCCCGTGCCGACTGTGACGCACCGGCGTCTCGCGGGGACGGGCTCGACACCTTGTTCCCGATTCAGGAATGGCGCTGAAGCATCCGGTCGCAGCGGCTTAACATGTTACACAAAAGCACTTGAAAGACCGATTTTTTGTGATATGTTGACAGCATGTACACGCAAGGCCTGCTGCACGGCAAGGAGGACGACCGCGGCGCGGTCGAGCCGGCGGAGAAGCTCGCGCGCTTCGAGGCGCGGGTCGCGGCCGAGGAGAAGATAGAGCCCAACGACTGGATGCCGGAAGCCTATCGCCGCACCCTCATTCGCATGATCTCGCAGCACGCCCATTCCGAGATCGTCGGCATGCTGCCCGAAGGCAACTGGATCACGCGCGCACCGAGCCTCCGCCGCAAGGCGGCCCTCCTCGCCAAGGTGCAGGACGAGGGCGGGCACGGGCTTTATCTCTATGCCGCGGCCGAGACGCTCGGGATCTCGCGCGAGGAGATGGTCGAGCGGCTTCTCGCGGGGAAGGCGAAATACTCCTCGATCTTCAACTACCCGAGCTTGAGCTGGGCCGATATCGGCGCCATCGGCTGGCTGGTCGACGGCGCGGCGATCATGAACCAGATCCCGCTCTGCCGCTGCTCCTACGGACCCTATGCCCGCGCCATGATCCGCATCTGCAAGGAAGAGAGCTTCCACCAGCGGCAAGGCTTCGAGATCATGCTGACGCTCTGCCGCGGCACCCAAGAGCAGAAGGCGATGGCGCAGGACGCGCTCGACCGCTGGTGGTGGCCGAGCCTGATGATGTTCGGGCCGCCCGACGCGCAGTCGCAGCATTCGGATCTGTCGCTGCGCTGGAAGATCAAGCGCTTCAGCAATGACGAGCTGCGGCAGAAATTCGTCGACGCCACCCTCCCGCAGGGGCATTTCCTCGGCCTCTCCTTCCCCGATCCCGAGCTGCGCTTCGACGAGGGAAGCGGGCATTGGCGCTTCGGCGCCATCGACTGGGCGGAGTTCCGCAACGTGCTCGCCGGCAACGGCCCCTGCAACCGCCAGCGGATGGCGCAGCGGCAGGCGGCGCATGAGCGCGGCGCCTGGGTGCGGGAAGCCGCGATCGCCCATGCCGAGAAGCGGCGCCGGCGCGCGATGGCGGCCGAATGAGCGAGGCGAAGATGCCGCTCTGGGAAGTCTTCATCCGCTCGCGCAACGGGCTCGCGCACAAGCATGTCGGCAGCGTCCATGCCGCCGATGCGGCGATGGCGCTGCAGGCGGCGCGCGACGTCTACACGCGGCGCGGCGAAGGCCTCTCGCTCTGGGTGGTGCCGTCGAGCGCGATCACCGCGTCGGACCCGGCCGAGAAGGACATGATGTTCGAGCCGACGGGATCGAAGATCTACCGCCACCCCACCTTCTACAAAGTGCCCGACGATGTCGGGAACATGTGACGACCGGGCGCTCGCCGCGCCGCTCCTCGACTACACGCTGCGCCTTGCCGACAGCGCCCTCATCCTCGGCCATCGCCTCTCGGAATGGATCGGCCATGCGCCGCTGCTCGAGGAGGAGCTGGCGCTCGGCAACATCGCCCTCGACCTCATCGGCGAGGCGCGCGCGCTCTATGGCTATGCCGCCGTGGTCGAAGGCCGGGGACGGGATGAGGACGCCTTCGCCTATCGCCGCGATGCCGGCGCCTTCCGCAATCTGCTGCTGGTGGAGCAGCCGAACGGCGATTTCGCCGCCACCATCGTGCGGCAGTTCCTCTATTCCGCTTTCGCCGATCCCTTCTGGCGGGCGCTCGCCGCCGCGCGCGATCCGACCCTGGCGGCGATCGCGGCGAAATCCGAGAAGGAGGCGGCCTATCACCTGCGCCATGCCGGCGAATGGCTGATCCGCCTCGGCGACGGCACGGAGGAGAGCCATCGTCGCGCGCAAGCGGCTTTCGACGAGCTCTGGCCCTATACCGGCGAACTCTTCGAGCGCGATGCGGTCGAAGAGCGCCTCATCGCCGCGGGGATCGCCGTCGATCCCGAGGCGCTGCGCCCGGACTGGCAGCGAAACGTCACCGCCGTGCTGCAGGAAGCGACGCTGAAGGCGCCGGCCTCGGGCTGGATGCAAAGCGGCGGGCGAAGCGGCCGCCACTCCGAGCATCTGGGCCATCTGCTGGCGAGCCTGCAGTTCCTGCAGCGGGCATATCCGGGAGCGACGTGGTGAGCGCGGTGAGCGCCGAGGGTCTGCGCGAGCGCGCGCTCGAAGCAGCATCGCGCGTCGTCGATCCCGAGATCCCCGTGCTCACCATCGGCGATCTCGGCGTGCTGCGCGCGGTGCGCGTCGCCGGCGACTGCGTCGAGATCGACATCACCCCGACTTATTCCGGCTGCCCGGCGATGCGCGTCATCGAGCTCGACCTCGAAACGCAGTTGCACGCGGCGGGGATCGAGAAATTCCGCATCAACACCGTGCTCGCCCCGGCCTGGACCACCGACTGGCTCTCGGCCGAAGGACGGCGCAAGCTAGCCGCCTTCGGCATCGCGCCGCCGGCGGGAAAGGCGGGACGCCGCGCGCTGTTCGCCGGCGATGCCCCGCACTGCCCGCGCTGCGGCTCGGCGGAAACGGAGCGGCTTGCCGAGTTCGGCTCGACCGCGTGCAAGGCGCTCTATCGCTGCCGCGCCTGCGCCGAGCCCTTCGACTACTTCAAATGTCACTAGCGCTCGCGAAGGCGCGGATGACGCCGCAGTTCCACCGCCTCACCATTGCCGATATCCGGCGCGAGACGCCGGACGCGGTCTCGATCGCGTTCGCCGTTCCTGACGCGCTCGCCGAGGCCTATCGCTTCAGCCCCGGACAGCATGTGACGGTGAAGCTGCCGCTCGCCGGCGAGGAGGTGCGGCGCTCCTATTCGATCTGCTCGGGCCTCGACGATGGCGAGCTGCGCATCGCGATCAGGAAGCAGGAAGGCGGCACCTTCTCGACCTTCGCCAATGAGGAGCTAAAGCCGGGCGATGTGCTCGAGGTGATGACGCCGAGCGGGCATTTCACCACGCCGCTCGATCCCGCTGCCGAGCGGCTTTATCTCGGGATTGCCGCCGGCTCCGGCATCACGCCGCTGCTGTCGCTGGTGAAGACGGTGCTGGCGCGCGAGACGCGGAGCCGCTTCTTCCTTCTTTACGGCAACCGCACGACGGAAAGCATCATGTTCCGCGAGGCGCTGGAGGCGCTGAAGGACCGGTTTCTCGAGAGGCTCTCGGTCACGCACGTGCTGAGCCGCGAGGCGCAGGACGTGCCGGCGCTCGCGGGGCGCATCGACGCCGAGAAGCTGACGCTGCTGCTGGGCGCGGTGCCGGTGGCGGCGATCGACCATGCATTTCTCTGCGGTCCGTCGGCCTTGCTGGAAGCCGCCGAGCGGACGCTGCGGGCGCTGGGCCTGCCGCCGGAACGGATTCATCTCGAGCGCTTCACCGTCGAGGGCGCGGCGGCGCCGCGGCAGCGCCCGGCCCCCGCCGCAAACGCGCCGCGCGAGGTCGTCGCCGAGG
>DASQSR010000391.1:0-2981 GCA_035642295.1 Allostellaceae bacterium
TCCGCTTCGAGGTCGGCCGGAACGAGCAGGGCAATGCCCTGAACCGCGCGCATCGGCGCAAGTTCCTGCTGAGCGAGCTGCTGGTCTGCGGGGAATGCGGCGGCGGCTACACCATTATCGGCAAGGACCGATACGGCTGCGCCGAAGATTGGAGTGCGCCCCCGGGTGCCCCGCGGCCGCCATCCACGGATGCCATCGAAGGGTCCCGACCCGGGGGCTGTTCTCGGGATGGCGCTGAATGCGGCGCGGCGATCAGGATGAGAGCGGGGCGTCAATCTGGATGAGAAGCGGTCGCTGGCGTCGTAACGGAGGGAGGGCGTAGCCCGACTGGAGTTACGATGCCAGCGACGGCGCGATCCCGAGTGGGACCGCGCCGTCTGGCGGTCGCGGTGTGCCGAGTATGGTCGGATTTTCTCACGCCAATGAGGAATCCGCACCTTGCCCGGCCGACACGTCACCGACTGCCAGATGAGGTTGTACATGAAGTTCCGTCAGAACGAAGCGCCGATCGTCGCGGCGGCCAAAGCCGGGTTCAGCGCCTCCACCGCCTACCGTTTCGAGCAAGACCCTCGACTTCCCTCGCAGAAGAAGGCACCGCGCGGCCGCCGGCGGTCGGACCCGCTCGCCGAGGTCTGGGAGAGCGAGATCGTGCCCATGCTCAAGAGCGCGCCGGGCTTGCGCCCGATCGCGATCTTCGAGGAGATCCGCCGCCGCCATCCCCAGATCGGGCCGGGCGTCCGCCGCACGCTGGAGCGGCGCATCCGCGGATGGCGGGCGCTGAACGGCCCCGACCGCGACGTCATCTTCCGCCAGGAGCACGCGCCGGGCCGACTCGGCCTGTCCGACTTCACCGACATGGGCGATCTCGGCGTGACGGTCGCCGGCGAGGAGCTCGATCACCGACTCTATCACTTCCGTCTGGCCTTCTCCGGCTGGGAGCACGCCCATGTCGTGCTCGGCGGCGAGAGCTTCGTGGCGCTGGCCGAGGGGCTGCAGGATGCCCTCTGGGCGCTCGGCCGGGCGCCCCTGGAGCATCGCAGCGACAGCCTGTCGGCCGCCTTCCGCAACCTTGACCGGGATGCCCGGGAGGACCTCACGCGCCGCTATGAAGCTCTTTGTGCCCATTACGGCATGGCGCCGACCCGCAACAATCCCGGCCTGGCGCACGAGAACGGCTCGATCGAGAGCCCGCACGGCCATCTCAAGAAGGCGATCGAGGACGCTCTCCTGCTCCGCGTTGCGCGCGACTTCGACGATCTCGACACCTACCGCCGCTTCGTCGACGAGCTCGTCGGCCGACGGAATGCGCGTCAGGCCAAGCGGATCGATCTCGAGCGCCCGGCCCTCCGGCCGCTGCCGGCGCGCCGGACCACCGATTGCGAGGAGACCGTCGTCACCGTCACCTCGAGCAGCGGCTTCACCCTGCGCAAGGTGTTCTACTCGGTTCCTTCGCGCCTGATCGGCCATCGTCTGCGCGTGCGCCTCTACGATGATCGGCTCGAGTGCCTCCTCGGCTCGACGCCGCTCATGACGCTGCGGCGCGGACGGCCGCAGCCCCACGGCAAGCACGGTCACGTCGTCGACTACCGCCACGTCATCCATGCCTTGCGACGCAAGCCGATGGCGCTGCTCAATCTCGTCTACAGAGAGCAGCTCTTCCCGCGCCGGGCCTATCGACGCGCCTTCGAGGCCCTGCTCGCCAGCGAGACCGAGAAGCGAGCCTGTCGCACCATGGTCGGCCTCTTGGCGCTTGCCCATGAACGCGCCTGCGAGGCCGAGCTCGCCCAGGCCATCGACGCGGAACTCGACGCCGGCAGGCTGCCCGATCTCGACGCCCTGCGCCGATGCTTCGGACCCGACCCGGCTTCCGTTCCGGATGTCACCGTCGAGCTGGCACCGCTCCACCTCTATGACGAGCTCGGCACCGTCCGCCAGGCAGGTGCGGCATGAAGACCACCGATCGCGTCGACGCCGCCCGCGTCGAGCTGCTCCTGGCCGAGCTGCGGCTTCCCGCCGTCAAGCTCGTCTGGGCCGATCTCGCCGCCCAGGCCGACAAGGAGGGCTGGCCCGCCGCCCGCTTCCTCGCCGCGCTCGCCGAGCACGAGATGGCCGAGCGCGGCCGCCGCCGCATCGAACGTCACCTCGCCGAAGCCAGGCTGCCCATCGGGAAGACCCTCGATACCTTCGACTTCGACGTCGTTCCCATGGTCAGCAAGGCGCAGCTCATGGCGCTCGCCGCCGGCGACAGCTGGCTCGAGAAAGGCGCCAATCTCATCGTCTTCGGTCCGCCGGGCGGGGGAAAGAGTCACTTGGCGGCAGCCCTCGGACTTGCCCTGGTCGAGAACGGCTGGCGCGTGCTCTTCACGCGAACCACCGACCTCGTGCAAAAGCTCCAGATCGCCCGGCGCGACCTCGCTCTCGAGGCGGCGATCGCCAAGCTCGACAAGTACCATCTCCTGATCCTCGACGACCTCGCCTATGTCAACAAGGATCAGGCGGAAACCAGCGTCCTCTTCGAGCTCATCAGCGCCCGATACGAGCGTCGATCCCTGCTCATCACCGCCAACCAGCCCTTCGGCGAGTGGGGCAAGGTCTTCCCCGACCAGGCCATGACGCTCGCCGCCATAGACCGCCTCGTCCACCATGCGACCATTCTCGAGATGAACGTCGAAAGCTATCGGCGCCGCGCCGCGCTCGAGCGCAAACGAGGCCCCGGACGACCGCCGACGCGCGCGACAATCAACACCGCCGACTGATTGACGCGGCGCGACAATCAAAACCGCGCTGCCCACATAATCCTTGCACTCTCATCAGCCAGCGACAATCATGCCGATGCCGCGATGCCAGATCACCATCCTGATTGTCGCCGCCTCCCCACCCAGATCGCCGCGCCATACGCCCGCGGTCTCGAATGCAGTCTATGCGGCGACTGGCAAACGATTGCGGTCCCTGCCATTTGCGGCGACCTCACTTAAAGGCGC